>JAJYKH010000001.1 GCA_021788685.1 Deltaproteobacteria bacterium
GTGAAGACCTTCTGCCGGCGCCGCAGGCCGCGAGCCGCCGGATGGGCCGCCAGGCGGGCGGCGATGAGGGTGGGAAGGACGCCAATGCTTTCGGACATCTGCGTGAGACCTTAATCCGGACGATGGGTTGCGCTCACCTTATTGAATCGACGGTTCATAGCGCAAACTGCAACCAACCATGGCTTCACCCGTCGCCCTCCGGGGCCTTTTCCTTTATGGTACTCCAGGACCCGGGCTCGATTCAAAGCAACGCCAGGGGGATATCCGGCTTGCAACCTCGCCCGAT
Organism: Deltaproteobacteria bacterium; assembly: GCA_021788685.1. GTDB lineage: Bacteria > Desulfobacterota > Desulfobulbia > Desulfobulbales > UBA5123 > JAJYKH01. Next base: position 287 of record JAJYKH010000001.1, read on the forward strand.
CTTTTTATAATCCGGAATCCGTCGGGGGCGTCCCGGAGTCAGCGAGAGCGCGGGCAGGGCGGCGGAACGTACCCCGGACGCACGGGGTTCGGCATTCCAGCGTTTTCACAAGGAAACAGGTATGAGAGAGATTCAGGTGGGGTTGGGCGCGCGGGCCTACCCGCTCATCATCAGGGAGGGAGCGCTCGCTTCAGTCGGGAGCGACCTCAAGGAGCGGGCCATTGCCAAACGCTACGTGGTGGTGGCCGACGAGCACGTCAACGGCCTCTATGGCGAAAGCCTGCTCGCCAATCTGGGGCAGGCCGGCCTTGGCGCGGAGCTGCTGACCTTCCCCCGGGGGGAGGCGAGCAAGAATCTCGCCACCGTGGGCGAGCTGGCGAGCCGCCTGGCCCGCCTGGGCATCGACCGCAAGGACGGGCTGATTGCCCTCGGCGGCGGGGTGACCGGCGACCTTACCGGCTTCCTCGCGGCGGTCTACATGCGCGGCATCCCATTCATTCAGGTCCCCACCACCCTGCTCGCGCAGGTGGATAGCTCTGTGGGCGGCAAAACCGGGGTCGATATCCCGGAGGGCAAGAACCTGGTTGGCGCCTTTTACCAACCCCGGGCCGTCTATATCGATCCCCAGGTCCTGCTGTCGCTCCCGGCCGGGGAGATGCTCAACGGCTTGGCTGAGGTGATCAAGTATGGCGTCATCTACGACAGACCGTTTTTCGATCTCCTGGCCGCCCGGCGCGAGGATATCCTCCGCCGCGACCTCGGCGTGCTGGAAGAGGTGATTGCCCGCTGCTGCGAAATCAAGGCGGCGGTAGTGGCGGCCGATGAGCGGGAGGCCGATCTGCGGCGCATCCTCAACTTCGGCCACACCCTCGGCCACGCGGTGGAAGCGGCCTCCGGGTACGGCTTGGCCCATGGCCTCGCGGTGGCCATCGGCATGGTCGCCGCGGCCGAGCTGGCGGTGGGCATGGGGCTGCTGGCCCGGACGGAAGCGGAGCATCTGCGGGAGGTGGTGACCGCCTACGGGCTGCCGAGCACAATTCCTGCCGGCCTGGAACCTCCCTTCATCAAGGGTTTTCTGAAGACGGACAAGAAGACGGTGGGCGGCCGGCCCTTCTTCGTGCTTCCCACCAAGCTTGGGGCCGTGACCATCACCGACCAGGTGGGGGAAGGGCTGATTGATCAGGTGATTGCAAGGCTGAAAGGGAAGTAGGATCTTTGAATTGGTTTTTGAAGTGCAAATCAAAAATCAGCTGCGCATCGGAAGCCCACAATATTCGAGCAGTGACTCTCCTTCTCGATAGTTCGATGGGCAATGGTGACTCGACCGCCGGTGGCCCAGCTTCCCCCCTTGAGCACATAGACCAAGCCACGGCCGCCCCCCTTGCTGCCGTGGATGGTGGCCGTCCACTCGTACACGTTGCCGAGCAGGTCGGCCACCCCGAAGGGGCTCGCCGCTTCCGGTCCGTGCTCGTCCACCGGGGTGGTGCCGCCCCAGAGGGAGGCGAGCACGTTGGCCCGGGCGGGTGACCAGTCGTGCCCCCAGGGGAAGGGGCGGCCGTCGTGGGCGCCGGCCGCGGCCTCCCACTCCTCCTCGCTGGGGAGCCTTTTGCCCGCCCAGCGAACAAAGGCCAGGGCGTCGGCCAGGGTAACCTGCACCACCGGGTGGCGGTGCTTGCCCTGGATGGTGCTCTCCGGCCCGGCGGGATGCCGCCAGTCGGCCCCGTCCGCCTGGCGCATGCTGGTGCCGCGGTCGATGCTGAACACGGCCCGGCCAGTGGCGGGCTCCGTATGGTTGGCGAAGCGGCCCTCGTAGACCAAGCCGTACCCCCGCTTTTCCGCTTCGGTCACGTAGCCGGTCTCCCGGACGAACAGCTCGAAAAGATCGTTGGTGACCGGGAACTGCCCGATGCGGAAGGACGGGAGCCGGACCTCGCGGCGGGGCAGCTCGCGCCCCTGGGGCTCCGGACTGCCCACCCGGTACGCGCCCGCGGGAATGCTGTGGTACCGGGGGGCAAACCGGCTGAGGATCTGCGCCAGGTACGGATCGTTGGCGGCCCCTGTGCCCCCGGTCCCGGCCTCCTGCTCGCCCACCAGCCCGGAAAGGGCTTCCAGCAGGCCCATGGTGTCCTCAGGTCCGGCGGCGGGATCGTGGCCAGCAGGATCTTCTCCCGCGTCGAGGGCAAGCTCCTCATCCGGCAGCAGCTCCACCTGTTCGATCTCCTCTTCTTCGAGGAGGTCGCCGGCCGCCATCTCTCCGCTATCGCTTGCTTGTTCCGGGGCCATCGAAGATTCCTCCCCGAGGACCTCTTCGAGCTCCTCGATTTCGTCTTCGAAAAAAACGGCCTCGGTTTCGATGACCGGCTCGTTCCCGGCAGCGGGAGCCGCTTCCCCCGGCGGCGTGCTCCCCGCATCCTGGAGGCCGGCCGCGCCAAGCGGTTCCACCGGGGTGGCGCTCGGCGCCTCCTCCGGCCCTTCCGCCAGCTCGACTTGCTCGACTTCATCCTCGGAGAAGATGTCTTCGGCCTCAATGACCTCCCCGCCAGCGGCTCCTTCCGGGGATTGGAGATTCTCCCCGACCATCCCCTGTTCTTCGGTTTCAGGGGAAGCGGCAGCGTCCGGCCGTTCCGGCCCGGGGGCGGCCAGCGCCGCCGCTGCTTCCTCCGGCAGCTCGGCTTCCTCAATTTCATCCTCGTAGAGGATCTCCCCGGCCTCCACCTCCTCCACGGCGGCGGCTGTTTCCCCCATTTCGGGCCCGACGGTCTCCTCGGTCAGTTGGCCGTCCCCTGACCGGTGGGCGGAGTCCGAAGCCTCCTCCGGCACCTCGGCTTCTTCAGTGCCGTCAACGGAGACCTGCCCGCCGACCAGGGCCCCGGTCCCGAATCCGGCCGAACCGCCAGCACCCACCCCGGGAGCCGCCGCGAGGATGGCCTCCGGTTCCGGATCATCCCCCGCCAGCTCGGCCTCCTCGATTTCATCCTCGAAGAAGACCTGCTCCGCCTCGATCACGGCCTCCCCTGCGCCGGCAGGGGCGGCTTCGGGCTGGAGCCCGCCATCGGCCCCGGATGTTTCCTCAGGGACTCCATCGATCTCGATTGCCTCGTCAGCGGACAGCTCCTCGACGGCCTCCTCGGCAATTTCCTCGAGGAGCGGGGCCGGGCTGCCGGCCGGTGGTGCTTCTTCGCCCGTTTCGCCGACGATCTCCACCTCCTCGGCCTCGATGATTTCCGCCTCACCGATGTCCGGCCCGGGCAGACCGGGGTGGCCTGCGGGGAGGGAATCGCCCCCGCCCGCGGCGTCTGCCGGCCATTCCGGAAAGGCGGTGTTCTCCCCTCCGGTAGGGAAAACAGGCGGGCCGGCATCCGGACCAGTTCCCGGCGCGAGGCCCCGTTCCTTCGCTGCCTGCTCCAGGTAGGCCTTGGTCTGCTCTAGTCCGGCCAGGAGCTCCTGGACCGCCTCGATCCCCTTCTCCTGAATGAGGGTGGAGAAAAGGGACTGGAAGGAGCTGAACGCCTCCTTCACGGTCAGGGCCGATTCCGCGCCTAGGCCAAGCTGCTCGATCAGGCTGTTCTTCTTTTCCTCGGAAACGATGAAGGCGTTCTCGCGGCCGAGAATGATCCCCTCGGGGTTGAGTCCTTTCCGGCTCAGCTCCCGCAGACTTTTGTTGAGCGAAGACTTGAGGCCGCTGAGATTCTTCCGCTTCTGCTGGATCTCGCCGGAATCGCCGGTTTCCCACACCTGCCGGATGAGCTCCTCGGGGGGGATGGAGTCGATGGCCGCCAAACTCTCTTCGGTGGGGAAGTGGGAGCGGACCGCCATGAGCAGGCGGTATTTGAGGGTGTCTTCCCGGAGGGCGAGATGGGCGATGGCCTCGTCGATGCCGGCGAGGGTGACCAGGGAAGCCATGCGGCGGTCCTCCGCAGGGGTAAGCGGTCACAGGGCGGCGCATCTGCTTTGTCAGCGGTCTGTCCGCATACCTGGTGTATAGCGAACAGGCCGCTTTCGCGCATCTGCACGGCCCCTGTAACCGCTTGCAACTTGGGTGCATACGCGATACGTCGTACTTACCCCTGTGATCGGTTACGCGCAAGGGTGTGGTGATGTCGAGACTCTCGTGAAGTAGTACCAGGAACGGCGATGGTTGGAAACCGGAAACGGGAGAAGAAGGCAGCCAGAAACAGCAATCGGCGGTGCCGGGGCTTGGAGTCTCCTTGGCTCCGGAATGCCGATCTGAATTCCGTTTGCTTCTCATCGGGCATGGATTACCATTATTCTGCTTTCATGCCACAAGGAAAAAGAGGGAACGTGAGGAGGGAGCTTGATGGCAGCGCCGGTCATCATCGTCGAGTCCGAAGCCAAAGCCGCCCTGCTGCGGTCGCAGTTGGGAAAGGAAATGGAGGTGGCGGTCCTGCCGGCGGCCCCCGCCAAGGCCTCTTGGCTGGTCCCCAAAGACAAGCTGAAACGGGCGATGCCCCGGTTCGGCTTTGCTCCCCTCCCCGCGGCCAGGCCTCTGCTGGATCGGCTGCACGCCGCCCAGGACCGGGACATCTACCTGGCCCTGGAGAACAATGTCCAGGGGGAATACTGGAGCTGGCTGCTGAGCGGCCACCTGGCGGAGGTTACCAAGGGGCGGCTGGTGCCGGGCCGCCTGCGGCTGTGCGGGCTCAACCGGGAGGAGATCCAGCAGGGGCTTCGGCTGGTGGACACGATCCGGGAGGAGGCGGCCATCCACGCCCATATCCGCCTGCTCCTCAACGCCTGCCTGGGCAAGCACCTGGACCGGCTGCTGGGGACCCGCTACGGCCCGCAAAATCTGCCGCTCGATTTCTGCACCCTGGCGGTCCTGGGTCTGCTCCGGGAGCGGGAGGCGGAGCTGGCGGCCCATACGCCGCCGGTCAGGTGGCAGGTGCGGACCACTCTCGCCTGCGATGACAGGCCGCTGGCCGCCCGCCTATCCTTTGCGTTCGGCCTCAGCGAGGACGGCTTGTTCGGGCAGGCTGCGGAAGCCAAGGCCGCCATCGAGCTCTTCCAGGGGCAACCCGCCATCGTCCGGGAGATCCGCCGGGAGGAGACCCTGCTGGAGCCGCCTCCGCCGTACCGCTGGCCCGAGCTGGTCCAGGAGGCCTTCCGCCTCCACGGTTTTTCCCCCCTGCTCGTGATCCGGTCCCTTGAAGAGCTCGCGGCCGGGGTGCAGCTCGACGGGGGACCAGTCGCGCTGATCGGCTCCTCCTGGTGCCTGGCGCCGGTCTCCTGCGCCTCGGTGGCCGGGAGGTGCAAGGCGTATCTGGCAGGGCAGGGGACGGCCGCCGGAGACACCGGAGACGGAACGGAGCCGGAAGGAGGGGGCCTGTCTCCGCTCCGGCCGGAAATCGGCCCGGAGCGGCTGCCGCCGGCCCTTCCCGCCGAGGCCCGCATCATCTACGGCATGATCCGGTCGCGGGCCCTGGCCAGCCAGATGACCCCGGCCCGGGTCGAAACCGCGGAAGTGGTGCTCGGGGCCGGCGACGCCTGCCGGTTCAGCGCCGCCCTGCGGCGGGTGCTCGCCCCGGGGTTCCTGGATCTGCCTCGACCATTCACGAGCAGGATCTGCGTGAGCCCTCCGCCCTCGAGCACATCCGGGAAGGGGAGGAGCTTGCCATCCTCCAGATCGCGCCGGGGCCGTATACCACCCCGCCCGAGCTGTACAGCCTCTCCTCCCTGGTCGCCGATCTCGAGGAATACGGGCTGGGTGCCGATCCGGTGGTCCCCGCCCGGCTGGCCCGGATGGCCGAGGCCGGCTATATCGAGCTGCTGCCGGAAGGGGGGCTGCGGCCCGGGGACAACGTCGCGAAGACCGCCGCCGTCCTCGACCGGACGCTGCCGACCCTGACCGGCCTCCAGCTGCCGGGGCTGATGGGCCAGCTGGCCCAGGAGATGGCCGCCGGCCGCAAACCCCTCGATTTCGGCCTGCATCAGCTGGAGCAGACCCTGATCATGCGGGGCAATGTCCAGGTGAAATCGGAAGCGGCGATTGCCCTTCCGCATCGCCGGTCGGCCCGCAGCATCATCAAGGCGGAGCCCCCTTCCTCCACCCCGGGGCGGGCACCCGCCCTGCCGACGGAGCCGGCCGAGCGCCCGGAGTCCCCTGCCGGTCCGGAAGTGATCGTGGCCGATCAATCGCCGCCGGCCCCTGTCCCTGCGGAGCAGTCCGCCACAGAGCCCGCGGCCGAACCGCCGTTGCCCGCACAGGCGGAACAGCCGGAGGGTTACCCGGGTGCCCCGCCGGAAGCGGTAATGGAAGCGGAGGCGGTGGACACCGTCCCTTTGGAGCCCGAGTCGTCCACCGAGAGCGTCGGCCGGGAGTCCGGGGCCGCCGGGGCATTCGGGACGGAAACGGCGGATGCCGAAGAGCTGGCAGCGATGGCGGCCGCTCTTCCGGCGGAAGCCGCGGAAGCCTTTCTGTCGGAGGAGTCGGGTGCGGGCCGGCCCTGCCCGGCCTGCGGGCAGCCCCTCGTGCACAAGGAAGACCGGTTCGGCCCTTATGTGGCCTGCTCCGGGTTTCCCGCCTGCCGATATGTCGAAGCGGGCCGGCAGGAAGAGGAGATCATGGCCTGTCCCTTGTGCCGGCAGGGGGGCATCATGGCAACCCGAACCGCATCCGGCCGCACCATCTATGTCTGTCGTTCCGAGGGCTGCGATTTTCTTGCCTGGAGCCGCCCCCATGCCGGGAGGTGCCCGGTCTGCCAAGCGCCTTATCTAGTGGAAAGGAAGCGGGCGGACGGCGGCACCGTGCTCGGGTGCCCCCGGAACGGCTGCAGCTACAGCCAGGAGCAGGGGCTGATGGCGGAGCCGACAGCCCCGGATGGGCCCCGGAAGGTGCGGGTGCGGGTGGTCAAACGGGCCGGCGCCGCCCCGGCCGGCAAGCGGAAGGTGGTGGTGGTCAGGAGGAAAAAGTAACGATTAACGAGTGACAAGTAACGAGCAACGAGCCTACCTGTCCTGAGCTCGTCACTTGTCACCTGTCACTTGCCGCTCTTCAGCTTGGCGATGTACGCGCTCAGGTCGCCCGCCAGCTTCTGATTGTCGATCAAGAGCGAAAATTCGTGGTTGTAAGCGAGGGCGGCCTGGGTCAGGTTGTGGCTGCCCACGAAGCAGAATCGATCGTCAATCACCACCAGCTTGGCGTGGGTGGTGGTCCGGGGGCTGTCGAAGGTCACCGTTACCCCCTTGGCACGCAGGGCCCTCGCGACTCTCTCGTTTTCCCGGTTGAGCTCCTCGTCATGATCCGAGCGCTCGAGCAGCACCTGTACATCAACCCGCCGTCCGGCTGCGGCGGTCAGCTCCTTTAGAAGGGTCGCCGGCCGGTTCTGCGGCGAGTCATTCATCTTGAAGAGGAACATGACGATTTCGATTTTCCGCTCCGCCTGCCGCAGATACTGGCGCAGGGTGTCATAATAGGCGGCGTCCGGCAGGAGGACGATTTCCCCGGGGTAGGTCCCCATGATGCGGGTCTGGACCCTGAGACAAACGGCGGCGGGCTTGTCTGCCGCTTCGGGCTCCCCCCGGAGGGTGGTGGGGCCGGTTAGAGTGAGGTAGGGCCTGATCGCCTCGAAGCTCCTGCCGCCGATGGCTTCGCTGGCGAGGAGCTCGTCCAGGCTCTTGAAACGGCCGTGGCGCTGGCGGTATGCGAGAATGGCCCGGGCCCGGGTCTCGCCGATGAAGGGAAGGAGCTGCAGCTCCTTCAGGGTGGCGGTATTCACGTTGAGCTGGCCGCTCAAGCCCCAGGCCGGGGGCGAAGAGAGCAGGCAGACGAGCAGCAGTGCCGCCATGCCGGAGAATCGGGCCTTGCCCGGGTTGCGGAACCACCCCATTTTCTCCTCCTCCATCGGCTGTTTTAAGGCTTGAGACCGAAGGTAAAATGGTCAGGGGCGATGGGTCCCATCGGACCTGGCAGACCGATCGGACCGGCTGGACCGCCCCGGCGTTTCGCAGTCTTTTGTTTCCTGGCCCTGCCTTATTTCGGCCACCAATCGGGTTTCAGGCGGCGGATCACGTTGAAGCCGCCGCCCAGCCCCAGGGTGTTGGTGCAGCCCACGCTGTCGAGGAAGCTCTGGATCTCGTAGGAACGGGTGCAGGCATCGCAGATGATGATGAGCTGCTTACCGGCGGGGATTTCCCGGTAGCGGCTCCGAACCTGGTCGTAGGGGATGGAGAGCCAGCGATCGCCGTACGTGTCGAGGAAGGGCTGGACTTCCTTGGGATGGCGCACGTCGAGGGCCATCCAGTCGGGGGCCACGGCGGCATCCCGCATCCAGGCCTGGAAATCATCGATCGAGCAGTAGCGCAGGCGGCCGGCGGCCAGATTGTCGGCCACGTTGGCCGTGGCGTTGAGGGCGTCGAGCGCGGTGGAGAACGGCGGGGCGTAAGCCATCTCCAGCTTGCTGAAATCGTCGATGGTCCCCCCCTTGCTGAGGAGGGCGGCGGCGGCGTCAATCCGGGCGAGCACCCCGTCGCCCATGGGGCCGAATCCCTGCACGCCGAGGACCCTGCGGCTCCGTCGATCGAAAACCATCTGCAGGGGCATGATCGCCTGCTGCGGGAAGAAATGGGCGCGGTCGGATTGGGCGGTGATCACCGCCGCCGCATCGAACCCCTCCCGGCGGGCGCTGTCCAGCGTGAGGCCGGTGGCCCCCACGCACACCTCGAACGCCTTCATGATGAAGCTGCCCACCACCCCTTCGAAGGTGGAGAAGATACCCGCCAGGTTGTCGGCCACCACCCGGCCCTGGCGGTTGGCGATGGAGCCGAGCGGCGCATAGCACTTCCGGCCACTCACCAGGCTGGTGACCTCCACGCAGTCGCCTGCTGCGTAAATGTCGGGATCGGAGGTCTGAAGGCGGTTGTTGACCACGATGCCGCCGCGGGGGCCTACCAGCAGGCCGGCGCTCCGGGCCAGCTCGTCCCGGGGCCGAACGCCGGCGGCCATGACCACTAGGTCGGCATCAAGGGTCCGCTTGGCGGTCACCACCCGGCAGACCTGGCCCTGGTCGCCCGCCTCGAGCCGCTGGGCGCCTTCGCCGGTGTAAATGGTGACCCCCTTGTCCCGCATGTGCTGGGCCAGCATCCCGGCAAAGGGCCGGTCGAGCAGGTTGGGCAGCAGCTGGTCCATGAACTCGATGAGGGTGGTCTCCACCCCCCAGAGATCTGTGAACGCCTCGGCCATTTCGATGCCGATGGCGCCGCCGCCGATGACCACCGCCTTCCCCACCTCCCCCTTGGCCAGGCGCGCCTTGATGGCGATCGCCTGGTGCATGTCGCTGATGACGAAGACCCCCTGCAGGTCGGTTCCCGGGATGGGCAGCACGTTGGGGCGGCTGCCGGTGGCGAGCACCAGCTTGTCGTAAGGGATGCGGTCTTCCTTGCCGGTGGTGACGTTCCGGACCAGCACCTCCTTCTGCTTGCGGTCGATGGCAGTGGCGCAGGTGGCGGTCAGCGTCTCCACTCCCTTGGCATCATGGAAGAATCGTTCGTCACGGACCATGTGGAAGCTGGTGGCGCGCAGCTCCTGCTCATCAGAGACGTCGCCTGACACATAGTAGGGGATGCCGCAGCCGCCGTAGGAGATCAAGGTGTCCTGATCGATAATGGTGACCTGTGCCTCCGGCAGGAGCCGCTTGACCCGGCAGGCGGTCTTGGGGCCGGCCGCCACGCCGCCGATGATGACGATTCTGGTGCTCATGGTAAACCTCTATGAATGATGAAAAATGGGGAGAGGAAAATCGCAGGTCTCGCAAAGACCTCCGCCGAACCGGGAAAAAGCAACAACCCGAGAGGCGAAACCGTCGGCGGAGCGCCTCTGCAAGGCCGACAAATCTCGAAGTCTCCACGCAAATTAGCTTGAAGCACTCTCCGTGTCAAATCTGATTTAAAGCATTTAAGGACATTCTAAAAAATCCTTGACAATCCGGAAGGAGGATTTCTAAATTGGGCATATGTTCATAATGAGCAGTGCAAATCAAAAATCAGCAATTAAAATCGGAGAACGCCATGGAATTCAACTTGATTGCGGTGCCGTCGGAGCTTCCCGGCGGGCTCGCCAGCAACCGCTCGGGCCATTTCGGCCATTGCGAGCTCTTCACCCTGGTTTCGACCCGTGGCGGGAGGGCGGGCGAGGTGTCCCTGCTGGCCAATCCTCCTCATGGCGCGGGCGGCTGTCTGGCCCCCATCGGCCTGCTCCGGGAGCGGCAGGTGGATGCGATCGTGGTGGGCGGGGTAGGCAAGCGGCCCCTGCAGGCGATGGGGGAGGCGGGAATCGCGGTCTTGTTCGCCCCCATGAATGAGTATCCGACGGTGGGGGCCGCGGTGGAGGGGGTGCTGCAGGCGAAGCTGCCGCGCATGGCGTTGCAGCAGGCCTGCACCGGCCACGATTGCCATTAGCTGGGCCAGAACGGTCCTGCCCGAGAGCTGCGTTGCTCAGTCGCCGAAAAAATGGTCGCGCAAGGATTATGCTCCGCTTTTTCCGCTCCCTCGCGCCATGCACTCGAATGAAATCCTTATTGCTGAATAGCCACTAATCAGTCTTCATCCGAGACGGACCGGCTGCGGCTGCTTTCTCCTCTCCTTCCAGGATCAGGGCCGCCCCTTCGGTGAGGGCGCGGGCCACCTTGCCCCGGGCCGCCGCGAGGATCCGCTGGACCGTTCCCCTGGAAACGCCCATCCGCCAGCCGGCCTGCTCCTGGGTCAATCCTTCCAGATCGCAAAGCCTGAGAGCCTCCAGCTCGTCCCGGTGGAGGGGGATCTGTTTCAGCACATTCAAGGGGACGCAGGTGGGCTTGAAGGCTTTGCCGCACATTTTTCCCTCGCAGCGGCGCTGTTTCTTTGGCCGGGCCAAAATGAAACCTCCTTCATTATATGGATGGCCGGGAGCGGTCTGGCTCATTTGGTGTGGAGTCTAATCACACCCTCCCGGAGGGGGGAAATAAATTTCTCAACCGAGAAAAAAAATTACCCATTTACAAAATTTATGATACCCTTTTCTTCGGTTGTGCCCACGCTGCTGACCGGCAGGGAAACCCCTCATATTCACGGCGGAAATTGACGGCTGCTCCTAGGGCCGTACCATGTTTTTTTGTTGACAAAGGAAGGGGAGCTGGATAAGGTCCCTGGACTGAATGCTCATTCAAAATTGGGTTATTCTCACCCTGCTATGAACCTTCGGGGGCTGCCTCACGATCTCGGGGGAAGGCAGTGGGGTGAACCTGGTTCGGGTTTGCGAAAATCAATTGTTTAGCAAGGAGGAATCAAATGGCCAAACATGCTACGCCCCTGTTGGATGAACTGGAGAAGGGTCCTTGGCCGAGCTTTGTCACGGACCTGAAGCGGCAGGCTGAGAAGAGCCCGCAGTGCTGGGATATTCTGGGCCAGATGGAGCTGTCCTATAAGGACAGGATCACCCACTGGAAGCACGGCGGCATCGTCGGCGTTTTCGGTTATGGCGGCGGCATTGTCGGCCGGTATTCCGACAGCCCCGACAAGTTCCCCGGGGTGGCCCATTTCCACACCGTGCGCCTGAACCAGCCCTCGAGCAAGTTCTACCGCACCGACATGCTCCGCAAGGTTTGCGACATCTGGGAGAAGCGCGGCTCCGGCATGACCAACTTCCACGGCTCCACCGGCGACCTGGTCCTGCTCGGCACTACGACCGACCAACTGGAGCCCCTGTTCTACCAGATGACCCATGAGCTCAACTGGGACCTCGGCGGCTCCGGCTCCAACCTCCGGACCCCCTCCTGCTGCCTGGGCAAGGCCCGTTGCGAGTACGCCTGCTACGACACCCAGGCGGCCTGCTACGGCCTCACCATGAAGTATCAGGACGAAATCCATCGTCCGGCCTTCCCCTACAAGTTCAAGTTCAAATTCTCCGGCTGCCCGAACGACTGTGTGGCCTCCATCGCCCGTTCCGACCTGTCCGTCATCGGCACCTGGCGGGACGACATCCGGATCGATCAGGCCATGGTCAAGAAGTACATGGCCGGCGAGATTCCGGCCGAGGGCAATGCCCACGGCAGCCGTAACTGGGGCAAGTTCGACATCCAGAAAGAGGTCATCAACCTCTGCCCGACCGGCTGCATGTCCCTGGACGGCGGCGCGCTGAAGATCGACAACGCCAACTGCACCCGCTGCATGCACTGCATCAACGTCATGCCCCGCGCCCTGCGGCCCGGCACCGACACCGGCGCCACCATCCTCTGCGGCGCCAAGGCCCCCATCCTGGAAGGGGCTCAGTTCGCCACCATGATCATTCCCTTCATGAAGATCGACCCGGAGAACGAGTTCGAGGAGCTGGTCGAGCTCATCGAGAAGATCTGGGACTGGTGGATGGAAGTCGGCAAGAACCGCGAGCGCGTCGGCGAGACCATGCAGCGCCTCGGTCTGCCCACCTTCCTCGAGGTCATGGAGCTCGATCCGCTGCCGCAGCATGTGAAGGAGCCCCGCTCCAACCCCTACGTCTTCTGGAAGGAAGAGGAAGTGGAAGGCGGCTGGGAGCGCAATGTCAAGGAATTCCGGAAGCGCCACAACATGTAAAAAGCCGGTTGACCGACTTTTAACCTATATATTTGAGTTCCTAACGATATAAGGAGGTTTATCATGGCTTACGATCCGAACAACCCAATGGCCGACAGAATCACCGACATCGGCCCGCCACACTATGAGCAGATGTTCCCGCCGGTCATCAAGAACAACTACGGCAAGTGGCTCTATCACGAGATCCTGCAGCCGGGCGTTCTGGTGCACGTCAGCGAGACCGGCGACGAGTGCTACACCGTCCGCGTGGGCAGCGCCCGCCTGATCTCCATCGAGCACGTCCGCGAGCTGTGCGATATCGCCGACAAGCACTGCGGCGGCTACCTCCGGTTCACCACCCGGAACAACGTCGAGTTCATGGTCGACTCCAAGGCCAAGGTGAAGCCGCTTCTGGACGACCTGGCCAGCCGGGGCAACAAGTTCCCCGTTGGCGGCACCGGCGCCGGCGTGACCAACATCGTCCACACCCAGGGCTGGGTCCACTGCCACACCCCCGCCACCGACGCCTCCGGCGTGGTCAAGGCGGTCATGGACGAGCTGTTCGAGTACTTCACCAGCATGAGCCTTCCCGCCCAGGTCCGTATCGCCCTGGCCTGCTGCCTGAACATGTGCGGCGCGGTGCATGCCTCGGATATCGCCATCCTCGGCATCCACCGGAAGCCGCCGATGATCGACCACGACACCATCACCGGCGTCTGCGAGCTGCCCCTGGCCATCGCCGCCTGCCCGCTGGGCGCCATCAAGCCGGCCAAGGCCACCCTGGCGAACGGTGACGAGATCAAGACCGTTTCCGTCAATGCCGAGCGCTGCATGTTCTGCGGCAACTGCTACACCATGTGCCCCTCCATGCCGCTGGCCGATCCCGAGGGCGACGGCATTGCCATCCTGGTGGGCGGTAAGGTTTCCAACTCCAAGTCCGCCCCCAAGTTCTCCAAGCTGGTCATTCCCTATCTGCCCAACCATCCGCCCCGGTGGCCGGAAGTGGTGCAGTCGGTCAAGAAGATCCTCGTGGCCTATGCCAAGAACGCCAACAAGTACGAGCGGCTGGGCGAGTGGGCCGAGCGGATCGGCTGGGAGAAGTTCTTCGAGGCGTGCGACATTCCGTTCACCATCAAGAGCATCGACGACTACCGGTTGGCTTACAACACCTGGCGGACCACCACCCAGTTCAAGTTCACCAGCCACGTCAAGTAATCTTCTCACAAGGAGTGCGCCATGGCACTGAGCAAAGATGAGCTGAAGGCAGCGATTCTGAAGAAGGCGATGGAATCTCCGAAGCCGCAGCTGTACGTGAAGGACTTCTATGCCTGCGATCCTGATACCAAGCCGCGGGACATCAAGAAGGCCGCCAACGAGCTGGTGACCGACGGGAAGATGGTATTCTGGTCCAGCGGCAGCACCACGATGTACGCTGCCAAGGGCCGGGCCAAAGACGAATCTGCTCGCGGGGTCTGATCCGGGAGCGAGCTTTCGAAGACGAAAAAAAAGCAGAGGCTTCGGCCTCTGCTTTTTTTTTGCCGGTTAGGGTGAACCTGTCTCCCTTACCCGCTGGTGCGGGAGGCAAGCCGCCCCCCCCCAGCGGTGGATGGAAAGGGGAGCTCAAGCGGCCGGAGCGCCCTTTTCGGCGTCGGCGGCCTTGGCCCGCAGCTGCTCGGCCAGGATGGTGTGCTTGAAATCGGCGTGGATGGCAGCGGCGGTGCGGTAGGCGTCGGCGGCCCTGTCCCGGTCACCCTTTTCGAGATGGACCTCGGCCAAGGATTCCAGGACTTCAACGGAACGCCGGGGATTCTTGAATTCGCCGAAGATATCCAGCAGGTCCAGATAAATTCCGATGGCCGCGTCGTACTCCTTCAAGCCCCGGTGGACGATCGCCAATTTCCTTTTGAGGCTCATGACGCTGAACAGGTCTTTGGCCTTCTCGCAGAGCGCATAGGCCTTCTGGTAGTGCGGCCTGGCCGCAGCGTAATCCCGGCGCTTGAGGCAGAGGTCGCCCAGCTTGTCGGCGGCATTGGCGACACCGTTGTCGTCACCCTTCTGCTCGTAGCCGACCAGGGCGTTGTGGAAGGCGTTGGCGGCCTGGGCCAGGTCCCCGTTTTTCAGGAGCTCCTGTCCACGCTCGTACTCCGCCTGGACAGGGTCCTGCGGCTTTTCCTTTTCTTTGTCCTCGTCAGTCACGGCTTGATTCTCCTTGTGGGCGGAGGAGGGAGAGCGCTTCGCGGGCCTGCTTGCCGACCGTGGTGGCGTTCGGCTCCCCTTCCTCGTAAATGATCAGCTCAGCGTGATCGTCCTGCAGTTTTTCCATGGCGGCGGCCGCTTCGGTCGCCTTGATCCGGCCCAGCAATCGCAGCATATGGCCGCGCACCGCCGGCTCTTCGTGATCAAGCAGGGGCAGCAGCTGAAAGAAAGGCGTTCTCCGGATCAGGTCCGGCCGGTGCCGGGCGATGGTCCCCAGCCCCCAGAGGGCCGCGATGCGGGTTGCCGGATCCCGGACATAGGGCAACAGATGCCTGGTGAAGGCGCCGAAAATGTCCGAGCGGGCGGCCACGATGGCGCCGACCGATTCGATGAGACCCCAGTTGGTCGAGGCCGAATCTGAGCTGGACTCAAACAGGCGGTGGAGCAGGTCGCTCACCGGCCCGGGCTGCCGGGTGGAAAGCCGGGCGCAGACCTGGCCGAGGAGATGGGCGGTGAGCCAGCGCTGCCGCTCGCCGGGCTCGTAGAGCAGCCGCTGGAGGAAGCGCAGGGTCCGGATGTCGTCGAAGGTGAGATCGACCAGGCCGTCGATGTCCTTGGCCAGAACCAGCTTGAGGACCAGCTTCTTGTCGGCCCGCTGCCGTTGGCGTTTCGGGTGGCGCTCGGGCTCGATGGCCGGAGCGGGGGCGGTCCCGGCGGCGGCCGGCTCCTGTTTCTCGCGCAGCCGTTTGCTCAGATCGGCCAGCTCCTTGTGCAGCCGGACAAAATAGATCACGCCCCGGATTGCCCGGCCGTCCAGGTTTCTGGCTTCGAGCACCTGATGGGTCTGCTCGTCGTAATTCTCGATTCGACCCGTCAGGTAGTCGTCCCCCGGGATAAGCTCCCAGGCCAGGTCCCAGTTGTCGTCACAGGCGTAAACCAGGGCCTCCACCATGGCGGCGCCGACGTTGTGGCCGGTGGGATCGCTGGTGTAGACCGCGCCGCACTGGCAGCTGCCCACGGAGAACTCCCCGAGCTTGCGCTGCACCGGTGGCTGCGGCCTGCCAATGGTTTGCCCACAGAAGGGACACCACGGCGGGGTCTTGATGGCGGCGGCTCGTGGCATCGTTACCGCCCGGCCTCTTCGAGGGCCGCCTGGAAGCGCGAATCCACCGGGTAGCCGAGCTCTTTGGCCTTCTGGGCCTCCTTGCGGGCGGCTCCGTGCTCGTTGTTGTAAAAAAGGGCAACGGCCAGGTTGTTGCGTCCCATGGGAAAGTCGGGCTCCAGCCGGACGGCCTCCCGGGCGCTTTCCAGGGCTTCCTTGAGGTGGCCCGCCTGGAGGTGGGCCGAGGTGAGGTTGACCCAGGCGGTGGCCAGCTTGGGATCGTGGCGGGTGGCCTCGGTGTAGGCCGCGATCGCCTTTTCGGCGTCCCCCCGGTGCTGCCAGACCAGACCCATGTTGGCATGGGCCCGCGCCGACTCGGAGTTGATCCTGATGGCCTTCTCGTTGGCTTCCTGGGCCTTTTCCACGAGCCCCCGCTCGAAGTAGATGCCGCCCAGATTGACGTAGGCCTCCACTGAGACCGGGTCGATGGCGAGCACCTGCTCCAGCTCTCTTACGGCATCGTCGATGCGGCCGGCCTGGCGGTAGACCAGGGCCAGCTGGTGGTGGGCCATCACCGATTCGGGAAGCTCAGCGCACTTCTTCTCGAGCTCCGCGATCACCTCATGCAAATCCGCCTGCTTCAGCTGCTCAGCCATAATGTTCCCTCGGAGAAAAAAATGGGCGCGCCGGGGTGGGAAACCCCGGCCCGAATGAATCGACTATCCCTGAAATCCGTGACGATGGTTCGCTCGTTGGACCTATCCGATGAATCGATGACTCATGGCACAACTGCGGATGACCGTTCACGGATTCAGGTTATGGTAATCATCATCGGGTGGATTGCAAGGGAGGGAGGATACCACATCGGCCATTCGGCGTCAAAAATGATGATCTCGCCAACCCCCCCGAACCCCGGTGAGCGGAAACGAGGAAACAACAAGTTACACGGCGCGGACGGTCGGCGGAGCGGCATATTGCGAGGCCGACAAAAATCCTGTAGCGTCTTCCAGACGGGCCGATTGGCGGCGGCCGGCAAAGGGGGTATACTGACTTCTTTTTTCGCTATTCTTTTTCGGATGAAGAGAAAATGACCTCTCTGGATCGAGAACCATCCTGTTGCACGGCGGGCGCCCCCCGCGGCCTGGTCGTCGCCGGCCTTGGCGGGGGCTCGGGAAAGAGCGTCATCGCGGTGGGCCTGACCGCAGCCCTGGCCCGTCGCGGTCTCCGCGTGGCCCCCTTTAAGAAGGGCCCGGACTACATCGATGCCGGCTGGCTCCAGCTCGCCGCCGCCAATCCCTGCTACAATCTCGACCCGTACCTCATGACGCCTTCGGCCCTGATCGATTCCTTCCGCCGCCACAGCCGCAGCGCCCAGGCGGTGGTCATCGAAGGCAACCGGGGGCTGTACGACGGGGTGGACGCGCAGGGCTCTTACAGCACGGCCGAGCTCGCCATCCAGCTCGGCCTGCCGGTGCTGCTGGTGGTGGACTGCACCAAGACCACCCGCACGGTAGCCGCCATGGTCCTTGGGTGTCAGCGGCTCGACCCGCGGGTGGCGATCCGGGGCGTGGTCCTCAACCGGATCGGCAGCCCCCGCCATGAGCGGATCATCCGCGAGGCGGTGGAGCGGTATACCGGGGTGCCGGTGCTGGGCGCGGTGCCCCGGCTCAGAGATGTCTTCCCGCAACGGCACCTGGGGATCACCCCCTGCCCGGAGCACACCGAGGCGGACGGGGCGGTGGCTGCCCTCGCGGCCATGGCCGAAAGCCATCTCGATCTCGATGGCGTCCTGGGGGCCATGGCGGAGGTGGAGCTGCCCGCCGCCCCCGGGGCGGAGCCCGGGTGCCCCGCAGCCGCGGCCTCGGCGGTGCGCATCGGCATCCTCAAGGACGCCGCTTTCCAGTTCTACTATGCCGAGAACCTGAAAGCGCTCGCGGACGAGGGGGCGGAGCTGGTGGAGATCGACGCCCTCCGCGCCCCGGAGCTGCCGGAGCTGGCGGCACTCTATATTGGCGGTGGATTCCCGGAGACCAGCGCCAGGCAGCTTGCCGCCAATGGACCGTTCCGGGCCTCCCTCAAGGAGCGGGCCATGGCCGGTTTGCCGGTCTATGCCGAGTGCGGCGGGCTGATCTACCTGGGAGAGAGCATGATCCTGGAAGGGGAGGAGTTTCCCCTGGTGGGGGTTTTCCCGGTGAAATTCGGCCTGGAGAAAAAGCCCCAGGCCCACGGCTACACCATCCTCCAGGCGGTGGCGGACAACCCTTATTACCCGCGGGGGGTCGAGATCCGCGGCCACGAGTTCCGCTACAGCCGGGTGCTCGAATGGCGGGGGGAGACGGCAGGCCTCGCCCTGCAGGTCAAGCGCGGGGTCGGGTTCGCGGACGGCCGCGACGGCCTGGTCCACCGGAACGTGCTGGCCCTCTACACGCATGTGCACGCGGTGGGGACCCCGCTCTGGGCCAAGGCACTCGTAGCCAAGGCGAGAGAGTATCAGAAGAAGATAAGTGACGAGTGACAGGTGACGAGCGAAGGGCAGGATGTCCTCTTGCTCGTCATTTGTTACTTGTCACTGTCTAATGAACGGGCCGGGTGCCGAGCACCTTGGCCTCGATCCTCTTTTTGGCCTCCGGGGCCGGCTCGGGCTTGCTCCAGTGGATGAAGGCTTCGATGACCCGGGCGAAGGCGCCATTGTCCTGCTTGCACTGGTCGCAGATCGACAGGGCGCCGTCCCGGTACATGATGACCTTGCTGGCAGGCTCCCCATCCTTATCGACGGCGGCCATTTTCCGGCAGCCGCACGCCAGGCGGACCACCGCCACCCCGATGCCGTCCGGGCTGCCTTCCAGGATGCCTTCGATCATCGCTTCTTCCGATTTTTCTATGGTTCTCTTCGTCATGTCGTCTCGACCGTGGTTGAGGCCAAAAGGGCTCTTCCCCCAGGGGAATTCCTTCATGGGCACCTGCTGCCCCGTGAAACGTTCATCCTAAAGGATCGCCCGGCGGCGGTCAACTCCTCGCGGCAGGCCGCCGGGATTCGGCTTGACCGGCCCGCCGCCCAAGCGGAGCCGGCTTTTTCTATTGACAAAAAAATGAGGGTTGATTAGAGGAGTATTGTCTCTTATCATGTAAAACGGCAAGTCGGATAAAGCAACGGATAAGGCCCTGCACCCCCTTGGGTGGCGTGGCTTTTATTCACCATCCCTTTCTCTTTTGGAGGTTACGATTATGTTCCAGATTGAAGTGAACAAGGACAAGTGCACGGGCGATGAGGAATGCGTCAATGCCTGCCCTGCGCAGGTTTACGAGATCGTCGACGGCAAATCCGAGCCGGTCAACTCCGACGAGTGCCTCGGCTGCGAGACCTGCGTCGAGGTCTGCCCGGAAGGGGCGATCACCGTCACCGAAGTCTGATTGACGTTATTGCCGCCGCGGTTATGATGGGCCTGTCTCCTGCGAGGCAGGCCTATTTATTTTCCTGAATCCGTGAGGACGGGTGAGCTCGTTGGACCTGTCTCATTGATCGATGGCTCATGGCACCAACTGCGGCCGTGCATGGCGTCCCCGTCGCTCTTCGGGGCGTCCGTCCGCACGCCATCTCCTTTGACGGCAACCGTTCGATAAAGCCCACTTTAATCGAACGGGCGCCTTCACGGATCTGGCACACGGACGAACGCTCCCGGTTCAGAACTTTGGGAAACGATCAGCAGCGGCTGCGTCGGCCAAGCCCACCGCGGCAACTTAGCCCGCAAAATTTTTCTCGTATCTTCGCTTGCTGACGCTTATCGGCAGGGGCCGGCGCAACCACTCTCCTTTGCAACCTTTTTCCATATCCTGAATGAGAGGAAAGCTCACACGATACAAACCCGGGGCCACCATCCGGACCCATCTGCTGGTGGCGGCCGCCATCTGGTCGCTGGTGGGAGCCATGCTGATGGTCCGGGGGCTGCTCGGCCTTGCCGCCCCCGATCGCTCTCTTTTCGGGCTGGCCGGGGTGGCGGCCGGAACCCTCAAGTCGCGGCTGGTGCTCGACCGGACGGCCCGCCGTAACATCCGGCGCCTCCTCGCCTGCGAGAACGGGATGTGCCTGGGGGCGGTCTATACCGCCAGAATGTGGGGGCTCATCCTGCTGATGATCGCCGGCGGCCGGTTGCTGTGGGCGTTTGGCCCGGCCCGCGTTGCCGGGCTGGTCTACGTGGCCATCGGCTGGGCACTGCTCCTCTCGAGCCGGCTCATCTGGCGGCAATGGAAAACAATTTGATTTTTGAAGTGTGATTATTCAAATCAAAAATCAGCGATCAAAATCAAAAATAGGACGCGCGCGTCCATGAGCCATTCCCTGAATCGGGTCGAGATCGACCTTGGTGCTCTCCGCCATAACTACCGGGCACTGCAGGAGCAGGCGGGGAAAGGGGCCGAGGTCCTTGCCATGGTGAAGGCGGATGCCTATGGCCACGGCCTGGTGCCTGTGGCCCGGACCCTGGCAGCGGCCGGGGCGCGTACCTTCGGCGTGGCCGAGATCGAGGAGGGGATCGCCCTGCGCCAGGCGGGCCTCGAAGGCGAGGTCATCGTTCTCTTGGGAGCGCCGGCGGACAGGCTGGACGAGGTGATCGTCCACCGGCTGAGCCCGGTGGTCTTCGACCTGGAAATGCTCGCGGAGCTCTCCCGCCGGGCCGTATTGGCGGAGACCCGGGTCGACGTTCACCTGAAGGTGGACGTGGGCATGGGCCGCCTGGGCATTCTGCCCCCGGAGCTGCCCCACTTCCTGGACTCGCTCTCCCGCTTGCCCGGGGTCCGGCTCGCCGGGGTTTCCAGCCATCTGCCCATGGCCGACCGGCCCCAGGCGGCGGTCACCCGGGAGCAATGCCGGCTTTTCATGGAGATTGCGGCGCGGGTGAGGCAAGCGAGCCCGGAGGCGCGGTTTCATCTGGCCAATTCCGCCGCGCACCTCAACCTGCCCGAAACCCGGCTCGACATGGTGCGGCCGGGGATCGCCCTCTACGGCGGCCAGCCGGGCGGGCCGACAGCCGGGGGATTCCGGCCGGTGATGAGCTTCCGAAGCCGGATTCAGCAGGTGAAGGAGGTCCCGGCCGGTACCGGCCTCAGCTATGGTCACACCTTCGTCACCTCCCGGCCGAGCCGGGTGGCCGTGCTGCCGGTGGGCTACGATGATGGGCTGCTCCGCCGTCTCTCCAACCGGGCGGCGGTGCTCATCGGCGGCCGGCGGGTCCCGCTGCGGGGGAACATCTGCATGAACGCCTGCATGGCGGACGTGACCGATTTGCCGGCAGTGCGGCCCGGGGACGAGGTGGTCCTCCTGGGCCGCCAGGGCGGGGAGGCGATTACCGCCGGGGAGATCGCCGGCTGGCTGGAAACCATCGACTACGAAGTACTGTGCCTCGTCGGCGGCCTTAATGCGCGGCTGTACGTCGGGGCGGAGAGAGGAACAGGGGAATGATCAGGCAACGGCTGCAGCAAAAACTGGATTGGTGCTTTGCGGAAGGGGTGGCGCGGGGCTGGTGGTCGGCGGCGGCCAAGGCCGACTACGTGCTCGAAGTGCCTAAGCGGGAAGGGCACGGGGACTTCTCCACCAACATGGCCCTCGTGATCGCCGGCCGGGAAAAGCAGAAGCCCCGGGCGGTCGCGGCCCGGCTTCAGGAGCTGCTCGGCCCCGAGGCCGGGTTCATCGCCAGGCTGGAGGTGGCCGGCCCCGGCTTCCTCAATTTCTTTCTGGCCCTGGAAACCTGGCAGTCAGTGCTGCCGGAGGTCTGCCGGCTGGACGCCGCCTACGGCCTTTCTTCCATCGGCGGCAGCAAACGGGTGCTAGTCGAGTTCGTGAGCGCCAACCCCACCGGGCCCTTGAGCGTCGGCCACGGCCGCCAGGCGGTGCTGGGGGACGCCATCACCCGGC
Organism: Deltaproteobacteria bacterium; assembly: GCA_021788685.1. Taxonomy (GTDB): domain Bacteria; phylum Desulfobacterota; class Desulfobulbia; order Desulfobulbales; family UBA5123; genus JAJYKH01. The sequence goes on from JAJYKH010000001.1 coordinate 22,033, forward strand.
TGCTCGCGGCCGCCGGCTTCGCCATCACCCGGGAGTACTATTACAACGACGCGGGCAGGCAGATGCGGGTGCTGGGGGAATCCACCCGTGCCCGCTATCTGGAGCTCCTGGGGCTGCCTGCTTCCTTTCCGGAGGACGGCTACCAGGGCGAGTACATCGTCGACATCGCCCGGGAGCTGATCGCCGAAAAAGGGGATTCCCTGAAAAACGTGGCGGAGGTCACCCCCTTCAAGGAAAAGGCCGAGCAGGTCATCTTCAAGGACATCAACGGCACCCTGGCCCGGCTCGGCATCCATTTCGACAACTATTACAACGAGCACACCTTGTACGAAGAGGGCAAGATCGATGAGGTGATCGCCGTCCTCCGCCAGAAAGGGTTGGTCTACGAGCAGGATGGTGCGGTCTGGTTCCGCACCACCGAATTCGGGATGGACAAGGACCGGGTCATCGTCAAGAACACCGGCGAGCCCACCTACCGGCTCCCCGACATCGCCTACCACCGGGAGAAGTTCCGGCGGGGCTTCGACTGGATGGTGAACATTTTCGGCTCCGACCACATCGCCACCGTGCCCGACGTGCTGGCCGGCGTGCGCGCCCTGGGCTTCGACGACTCCAAGGTGACGGTGGTCATCCACCAGTTCGTCACCCTGGTGCGGGAGGGCAAGCAGGTGAAGATGTCCACCCGCAAGGCCAATTTCGTGACGGTGGACGAGCTGCTTGACGAAGTGGGGCCGGACGTGGCCCGGTTCTTCTTCCTCATGCGGCGGGCGGACAGCCAGCTCGAGTTCGACCTCGACCTCGCCACCAAGCAGAGCCAGGAGAACCCGGTCTACTACGTCCAGTATGCCCACGCCCGCCTCTGCAGCATCCGCAAGCAGGCGGAGGCCAAGAGCGCGGCGGCCGGCGACCTGGCTGGCGCGCCGCTCCACCGGCTGGAGCTGCCCGAGGAGATCGAGCTGCTCAAGGCCATGGCCTCCTACCCCGAGCTGGTGGAGAACGCGGCCCTCGCCCTGGAGCCGCACCGGGTGGTCTTTTTCCTGCAGGACCTTGCCGGTCAATTCCACAGCTATTACAATAAGCACCGCGTGATTTCCGAAGACGCCGATCTGACCAGGGCGCGGCTGTGGCTGGCCGAGGCCCTGCGGGTGGTTTTCCGTAATGGTCTGGAGCTGATCGGGGTCAAGGCCCCGGAAACCATGTAAGGGCGCCGGCGGCGCTACGGATTGATTTTCGAAGGCTGATTTTTGAAGTGAAAAAGCAAAAATCGGCAATCAAAAATCATGAGTGACATCCATGGCCAATAACCAGCGGAAAAAGAAGAAGAGCATCCAGTTCGAGATGGGCATCCTGGGCTTCCTCGGCCTGGGCGTGGTCACCTTTATGGTTCTCGTTTGGGTGTTCCTGCTCGGCATCTGGGCGGGGCAGACCATCCTCCAGCCGGAGAGCGGGGACAAGGTGGCGGCGAGCTCCGGAGTGCCGCCCGACATTCTGGCGAAGCCGGCCCCTGCGGCGGTTGCCCAGGCGAAGAAGCCGGATGAGGCCAAGAAGCCGATGGATGAGTCCCCCGAGGCGAGCGAGCCTGACGAGCCTGCCGACGAGCCGCCCGAAATGGCCGCGGCTTCGGCACCGGAGACCTCCTCCAAAGCTTCCGACGCCATCCAGCCCCCACAGGCGCAACCCGAGGCCAAATCCGATGGGACCGCGTCTCCGGCCGATGATGCCAAGGCCGCCGGGGCCGGTGGGAAGTCCTCCTCCTCCTCCTCCTCCTCCTCCTCCTTCTTCTCCCTGCAGGTGGCGGCTTTTTCGGACGCGGAGCGGGCCGACAAGGAAGTGGCTGCCTGGCGGGCGCGCGGAAAGGAGGCGTTTTCCCTGCCGCCGGAGGAGGGGGGAGACGGCCTCTACCGGGTGTGCGTGGGCCGCTTCGCCGAGCTGGCCGATGCCAACCGGGAGGCGAGCCGGCTGGAGGAAGCCGAGAACATCAAGACCTTCATCACTTTAGTCCCCAAGGCGCGGCAACCCTGACGGCGACCCTTGGCTCTGGTCCGCCACAAGCCGGCAGCGTGGACTCTGAGGGAGCAGGCGCGCACGGCGCTTTGCTCCCGGGCGAGGGGCATACGGGGGAGAGGTTTCCCCCCCAGCCGCCCCGCCTGCGAGCGTAACCAAGAAAACCTTCGATTTCAGCTGAATAAGGGAGAATTTCGGCCCTGCTGCCGCGGGGAGTCTTCTTGACCTGCTCCGGATGCTGGGGTATGATGGCTGTTTGCGCAAATAGGCCGAAAATCCGCCGGCAGCCGTGATTAGCAACCCTGAGGCCCCGGGCATGCCGAGCCGGTCCCCGGGGGCCTTTCCGTTTCTTCCCCAATTCTTCAGAGCAGCAGCCCCGCGCCGGCCGCGTTTGCGATAAGCCTTTGCCTGCAGGTCCGCCTCGCAGCGGCAGGGAGCGAAGAAGCATGGACACCGCAATCCGCAAAGCCCGCATGGAGGACATCAAGCCCATTTACGGGCTCCTCAAGCATTTCGGGGAAAAAGGGCTGCTGCTGGGCCGCTCTCTCAGCTCGCTCTACGAGCAGCTGCGGGACTTCGAGGTCTGCGAGATCAGCATCGGCGACGATGCCCGGGTGGTGGGGGTCTGCGCCCTTCACATCTGCTGGGAGAACCTGGCCGAGATCCGGTCGCTCGCCATTGCTGAGGAGTGGCAGGGGAAGGGCGTGGGCACCCGCCTAATCGAGTCCTCCCTCGCCGAGGCCAAACGGCTCGGGATCAACCGGGTCTTTACCCTCACCTATCAGCCGAGCTTCTTCAGGCGCCTGGAGTTCCGGGACATCGACAAGAACGAGCTGCCGCACAAGGTGTGGAGCGATTGCCTCCACTGTCCCAAATTTCCGGACTGCAACGAGGAGGCCCTCATCTGGGAGCAGCAGCCCGGGGCGGTATCCTGACCGCCCCGCAGGCGGAAGCCTCTCCTTTTCCGATGGAGGAAGAAGAAAATCATGTTGGCGAATGCCCTGACCAAGATCTTTGGCAGCAAGAACGATCGCTACCTCAAGGGGCTCCAGCCGCTGGTCGACCGGATCAACGGGCTTGAGCCCGAGGTCTCAAAGCTCGACGACGCGGCCCTGGCGGCCCGCACCGTGTTCTTCAAGGAACGGCTGGCCAAGGGGGAAAACGTAGACGACCTGCTGCCCGACGCCTTCGCCGTGGCGCGGGAGGCCTCCCGCCGGGTGCTCGGCATGCGTCCTTTCGACGTGCAGCTCGTCGGCGGCATGGTCCTCCACGAAGGCAAGATCGCCGAGATGAAGACCGGCGAGGGCAAAACCCTGGTCGCCACCCTGCCGGTCTACCTCAATGCCCTTACCGGCCGCGGGGTGCACGTGGTGACGGTGAACGACTACCTCGCCCGGCGCGACGCCGCCTGGATGGGCCAGGTCTACCAGTTTTTGGGGCTCACGGTGGGCACCATCCTCCATGGCCTGACCGATGCCCAGCGCAAGGAAGCCTACGGGTCGGACATCACCTACGGCACCAACAACGAGTTCGGCTTCGACTACCTGCGCGACAACATGAAATTCGACCTCAACGAATTCTGCCAGCGCGAGTTCCATTACGCCATCGTCGATGAGGTGGATTCGATTCTCATCGACGAGGCCCGGACGCCGCTCATCATCTCCGGGCCGGCCGAGATCTCCACCGACCTCTATCACAAGGTGGACCGGGTCATCCCCAAGTTCGAGAAGGAGGTCCACTACACGGTCGACGAAAAGGCCCGGTCGGTCTCCATGACCGAGGAGGGGGTGCTCCACGGCGAACGGCTGCTCGGGGTGGACAACCTGTACGACCCCAAGAACATCGAGTGGCTGCATCATCTCACCCAGGCGCTCAAGGCCCACATCCTGTTCAAGAAGGACGTGGACTACATCGTCCACAACGGCGAGGTGGTCATCGTCGACGAGTTCACCGGCCGGACCATGCCCGGCCGCCGTTACAGCGACGGTCTGCACCAGGCCCTCGAAGCCAAGGAGGGGGTGAAGGTCGAGCGGGAGAACCAGACCCTGGCCACCATCACCTTCCAGAACTACTTCCGGATGTACCAGAAGCTCGCGGGGATGACCGGCACCGCCGACACCGAGGCCCCGGAGTTCAAGAAGATCTACAACCTCGATGTGGCGGTGATCCCCACCCACCAGACCATGATCCGGCAGGACTATGCGGACGTGGTCTACAAGAACGCCAAGGCCAAGTACCGGGCGGTGGTGCGGGAGATCAAGGAATTGCACGCCAAAGGGCAGCCGGTGCTGGTGGGCACCATCAACATCGACGTCTCGGAAATGCTCTCCGCCATGCTGAAAAAAGAGGGGGTGCCTCACGCGGTGCTCAACGCCAAGCACCACGAGCAGGAGGCGCAGATCGTGGCCGAGGCGGGCCAGCGGGGCAAGGTCACCATCGCCACCAATATGGCCGGCCGCGGCACCGATATCAAGCTGGGCGAGGGAGTGCCCGACCTGGGCGGGCTCCACATCCTGGGCACCAGCCGCCACGAGTCCCGGCGGATCGACAACCAGCTCCGCGGCCGCTCGGGCCGCCAGGGGGACCCGGGCTCCTCCCGTTTCTACCTGTCGCTCGAAGACGACCTGCTGCGCATCTTCGGCTCCGACCGCATCTCGGGCATCATGGAGAAGCTCGGGATGGAGGAGGACGAGCCCATCGAGCACACCATGATCAGCCGGGCCATCGAGAACGCCCAGCGCAAGGTGGAGGGCCACAACTTCGACATTCGTAAGCACCTCCTCGAGTACGACGATGTCATGAACAAGCAGCGGGAGGTGATCTACGGCCATCGCCGGGAAGTGCTGGCGAGCACTGATATCAAGGAAACCATCCTCGAGATGGTCGCCGATCAGGCCAAGGCCATCGCCGGGGAAATTGCCGACGACAAGCATCCCTCCGACGAGTGGGACTGGGAGGGCCTTGCCGAGCGGCTTTCTTCTCTCTTCGGGGTGAACCATGCCTGGAGCGTGGAGGAGCGGAAGGATCTCGATGCCGCCGCGTTGGACGCCCAGTTGACCGATCTCCTCAAGGCGGCCTACGAGCGCAAGGAGCAGGAGGCGGGTGCCGAGACCATGCGCCACCTGGAGCGAGTGGTGCTGCTCCAGATGGTGGATACCTTCTGGAAGGAGCACCTCCTGGGCATGGACCACCTGAAGGAGGGCATCGGGCTCCGCGGCTACGGCCAGCAGAACCCCCTCAACGAGTACAAGAAGGAAGGGTTCGACATGTTCGTCGGCCTGATGGACACCATCAAGCAGCAGACGGTGAGCACCCTGTTCCGGGTGCGCCTGGTGCGGGACGAGGATGTGGAAGAGCTGGAGCGCCAGCGCCGCGAAAAGGAGCAGCCCATGCGGCTGAACCGGGGCGACGGGGAGGGCGAAGGGAAGCAGCCGGCCAGCCGGGGCGACAAGGTGGGGCGGAACGCGCTCTGCCCGTGCGGATCGGGGAAGAAGTACAAGCGGTGCTGCGGGCAAGCGGCCTGAATAGGAAGCCGTATTTTTGAAGCTTGATTTTTAAAGTACCACCCAAATTACGTAGCAAAGGCTTCGTAAAGCAGGATACCTGCTTCGGGGTTTGATTTTGAATTCGAAAAATCAAAAATCAGCAATTGAGAAATCTGAAATTTCACGGGTCGATGGTTTTCGGGCGGCGGCGGTCGAGGCGGGGATCAGGAAGCAGGGGCGGCTTGATCTGGGGCTGATCGCCTGCGACCGGCCGGCCGCGGTAGCCGGGGTCTTCACCACCAACCGGGTGAAGGCCGCGCCGGTGCTCCTCGACATGGAGCGGGTGCGGTCTGGTCGGGCCCAGGCCATCCTGGTCAATTCCGGGATCGCCAACGCTTGCAGCGGCGCGGAAGGGATGCGCATCGCCCGGGCGACCGCCAAGGCGGCGGCCGACGCCCTGGGAATCGCCGAGGAGCTGGTCCTGGTGGCCTCCACCGGGGTCATCGGCGAGCTGCTCGACACCGCCAAGCTCGACCGGGCCCTGCCGGGCCTCGCGGCAGGCT
>JAJYKH010000192.1 GCA_021788685.1 Deltaproteobacteria bacterium
TGGAGTCAACATTTGCAATGGGAACCTCGACTAAGCGGCTTCCGATCCCGACTTCAGCTTGTGTCAAAATGGCGAGGAGTCGCCAGGCACCAGGCGAATGGAAGGCGAGCCAGGATCGCTTCCCCTCAGGCGGATGCCGCGCTCCGGCGCAGGGGAAGGACGATCCGGAAGGTGGTGGTCCCCATCTGGGGATCGCTGTCGAGCACGATCTCCCCCTGGTGCTCCCGGATGATGGCGGAGCTGACCGAAAGCCCGAGGCCGGTGCCTTCCGACTTGGTGGTGAAGAAGGGGTCGAAGATCCTGGCCCGGGTTTCCTCCGGGATGCCCGGGCCGGTGTCGGTGAAGTCGAGGAGGACCTTGCCGTCGGCCTCCCGGGCGCGGAGGGTGAGGGTGCCGCCGGGGCCCATGGCCTGGATCGCGTTGAGAACGATATTGACGAATACCTGCTCCAGCTGGTTGGGGTTGCCGGTGACCGGCAGGGGGGAGGCCGGCAGGTCGGTGTGGACCCGGATCCGCCCGAGGCGGATCTGGTGGTGGAGGAGGGCCAGGGTCGCCTGCAGCAGGGCCACCACCTCCACCTCCTCCTGGGCCGCGGATTCGCGGGGGCGGGAGAAGTCGAGCAGATGGTGGACCACCTCCCGGGCCCGGTCCGCCTGGGAGAGGATATCGTGCACCATCTCCTGCCGGTCCGGCTCGCTCAGGTCGGAAAGCTCCTGGATCAGCACCTCGGCGGTGAGACAGATGTTGTTGAGGGGGTTGTTGATCTCGTGGGCGATGCCGGCGGCCACCCGGCCGAGCTCGGCCAGCTTGGCCGACTGGACGAGCTGGTTCTGCCTGGTGATCTCCAGGGCGTGGAGCATCAGGTTGAGGGCGTCCACCAGCTGCTCGCATTCGACCGAGGCATGGCAGCTCGGCTCCAGCGGGATGGCGGCGAGCTCCCCGCGCATGATGCGGGCGGCGGCGGTGCGGATGGAGCGGAGAGGGCCGATGATCCAGTGGACGAGCAGCAGGGTGAGCCCCGCCACGGAAACCAGGGCGAACAGGAGAACGGAGAGGGCGATGTCCCGGTACCGGCGGGCGGACCGCTCCACCTCCTGCCTGGCCTGGGTGTCGATCTCCAGCACCGACTGGGTGAGGATGTGGCCCTGCTCCCGCAGCTCCTCCCGCATCCTGGCGTAAGCGGCCGCCGGCAGGGCCTCCTTCCGGTGCAGCCTCTCCATCAGGTCGGCATAGGCATCCAGCCCCGACTTCTGGCGGGGGAGCATGGCGGCCATGGTCTGGGAAACCGCGGGGGTGGCGCGCAGCACCTCCAGGGAGGCCCGGACCTGGTCCAGGGCATTGAGGGCGCTCGCCAAGTCGGCCTGGTTGCCGTAAAGCAGGAAGTTTTTTTCGTAGCGGCGGGTTTCGAGGATGGTCTGGTTCAGCTCGTAGAAGCGCTCGCTCAGCGCGATCTTGCCCTGCATGCGGGAGAGGGAATAGAGGGTGAGGAAGGAGGCCAGGCTCCCCAGGAACGAGATGAAGAGCACGCTGAGGATCAGCTTGCCGCGGATGGACCGGGGCGACAGCAGGGCGATGGCGGAGCAGCGGCGGGGGGCCGGCCGCGGCTGGGCCCGGCGCTTCGGCCGCGGCTCGCCGACCCCGGTTTCCGGCAGGCGCCCCTCTGTCATGGTCATGGCGGGGCTCCGTTCCTGGGACCGGCGGGCTCGTCTTCCAAGGCGCGGAGAACGGCCCGCTTCAGCTCATCCAGGCGGAAGGGCTTGGCGATGAAGGCGAAGGCCCCTTGGCTGAAGGCCGCCCGGGCGGTCTCCTGCTCCGCGTAGCCGGTGATGATGATCACCTTGGTCCGGGGGCTGCGCCGCCGCACCTGGGCCAGCACCTCCATGCCGTCCATGCCTTCCATCTTGAGGTCGGTGACCACCACGTCGAAGGGCCGCTCGGCCATGGCGGCCAGGGCGGGACCCCCCCGGGTGAACACCGCCACCTCCAGACCCAGCTTGCTGAACACCTGCTGCAGCCGCCGGCCGACGATGGGCTCATCGTCCACCACCAGCAACCGGAACGGCCGACTCTTCTCCGAGGTCACGCCGGCTCCTGCATTTGAAGTGACAAGTGAGAGGTAATCAGTCGTAGGGTGGATAAGCGTAGCGCATCCACCAACATGACCGCGCCTGGTGGATGCGCTGTCGCTTATCCACCCTACGGTTTCGACACCACATCATAGTTGCCGAGCAGAAAGGCCCTGGCGTAATGGTCGATGCTTGCATCGCTTTCCAGCCGGACGTCGAGCTGGCGGGTGAAGCCGACCAGCCGCCCCAGGAGGTCCAGGGTCCGTTCCATTTCGCTCCGGACCATGTTCCCGGCCCGGCCGATCACCAGGTCTCCCTTGACCCGGACCTTGAAATCGAGGGCTTCGAGAATCAGGGCGATTAATTTAGCGCGGCGGGACTTTTTGGTCAAATCGGTGGCACCCCCGAGGAACCGGAAGTAAATGTGGTTGTCCCGGGCCACCTCATGGCAGTGGGCGTCGATGATGTTGAAGTGGTACCCGAACCGGAAGCAGAGGTTGACGTAATCGCGGCTGATCACCGCGATGTTGTGGCCGGTGTACTGGCCCACGAGGCCGTTGGGGGGCATGTTCACCATGCTGCTCACCAGGTCCATGAATCCCACCGGCATGGTCTCCCGGTGCCAGGCGCCCGGGAAGAGCATGCCTTGGAGGATGGCCCGGAAGGGGACGGAGGTGACCGCGGCGAAGGGCACCTGGTCGGGCGGGGCCTCCGGGGCCAGGCCGCCGTCGATGTCGATCACCAGGATGCCCGCCGGGATGGGCAGGTCGAGCCGGCGCACCAAGTGGTCGCGGAGCAGGCACCGCTCATCCCGGCCCACCTCCACCAGCTTGCTGACCGCCATCTCATGGATGTAGCGGAGGAGGTCGTGGTAGCTCTGGCAGTCCTCCAGAGTGAGCTCCCGGAGGAGGGGGTCGAGCAGATGCAGCCGGGAGACCGTTTTCACCACCCGCCGGAGGAGGCGGAACTCCCGGCTCGCCTCCAGGTTCAGGCTGGCGGCCCGGTAGGTGGCGAGCTCCGCCACCCGCCCCCGGTAGATCCGCCGGTCCTCGGCATCCACGGTGATCTCCATCCCCGGGCGCACCTTGTCCAGGATGGACGGGACGTCCACCAGGCAGGGGACCCGCGCCTCCCGGCAGAGGGTGGCCATGTGGCTCACCGGGGTGCCGATCTCGGTCACGATGGCCGCGGCCCGGTGCATGACCCGGGCGAAGGAGGGGGAATCCCGCCGGCTCACCAGGACCGCCCCGTCAGGAAAGTGCTGCAGGTCTCCCTGGGAGGAGACCAGGAACACCGGCCCGGCGCCGATGCCCTGCTGCACGACCTTCCCCTGGCCGCTGCTCAGCTGCTCGTAGGCATCGAGGGCGGCAGGCAGGGCCCGGGCGTCGGCCTCCGGCTCCCGAACCAGGAGGGGCCGGGCCTGGAGGATGGAAATCCCGCCCCGGGTGTCGATGGCCCATTCCACGTCGACCGGGCGCCTGGCCAGGTTCTCCAGGCGGACCACCCGGGCGGCGATGGCCGCGAGCTGGTCCGGGGTGAGGCAGGGGCGGTTCCGGTCCGCGGGCGGGATAGGCCGCTCTTCGAGCCCGCCCGCCGGGGCCGGGTAGCGTCCGGCCCTCTTGTCGCCGGTCTGGGAGGCGAGCAGCCGGAAGGGAGGTGTCTTTTCCAGGCGGAAGGAATCGGCGGGGCCGCCCGCCACCACCGCTTCCCCCAGCCCCCAGCTCCCGCTGACGATCAGGGCCGAGCCGCCCGGGGCGAGCGGGTCGGCGGAATAGGCCACCCCGCTCGCCGCTGCCTCGATCAGCCGCTGGCACCCCACGGCCATGGCGAACGGCCCTTCGCCGGGGAGAAGACGGCGGCGGTACTGGACAGGCGGCGGGGAGAACAGGCTGGCGACCACCTCCCGGTAGGCCTGGAAGAGAGACTCCGTCTCGGCGGGGACATTGAGGAGCGACCGGTAAAGGCCGGCAAAGGAGAGCTCCAGGTCCTCGCCCTCGGCGGAGCTGCGGACGGCCAGCGCGAAGGGGCCCTGGCCGGCGGCCGGCATCGCGGCCAGCTGCTCCGCCAGGGCGGCCAGGAGACCGGGGGGCGGGCTCGCCTGGCGGAGGGCGGTTTCCAGGCGCCCCCGGAGCTCTTCCACCTCGGCGGCCTCGGCGTCGGCCCGGGAGAGGAGCCCCTCGAAGCGATCGATGGCCTCCCGCAGGCCGTTGGCCTCGACCAGGTCGTGGTAGGCCCGGGTGGTGACGACGAAGCCCTCCGGGACCCGCACCAGCTCATCGCGGCAGATTTCGGCGAGATGGGCGAATTTTCCCCCCACCAGGCCCCAATGCCGGGGCCGGATTGCGGCGAGCGGCAGCAGGAGCGGCCCTTCCCGCTCCTCACGGCCGGCGGCGACCGCGCGCAGCTGGGCGGTGAGGCGGTCGCAGACCGGGAACAGCTCCTGGTGGCGCTGGTCGTCCAGCTCGTTGAGGGCCTCGATGGAGGTGCGCACCGCGGCGGTGAGCCGGGCCAGGGAATCAAGGATGTACCGCTGGTCGAAAAGAAAATCGCCCCCGAGCTTTTCACCCATGTCGGCGATGAGCTCGAGGGCGTGGTTATTGTGCGCGAGCACCCGGCGAAAGCGCTCGAGCACCAAACGGACGGGATGGCAGGCCGGGGCCGGCCCGCTGTGCTGGGGCCGGCCCGCCATCAATCGTTGAAGAAGATGAAGCAGTTTGCTCAAGGGGTGGCCGGATCGGGCGGATCACCCTGGCCGTGGTCAGTGGGCGCCGCCTCCTTTCTTGAACATGGCGCCCACCGCGAAGCCGGCGACGAGGGCGATCACGATCGCCATCATGCCATAAACGGCCGATTTTTTGAAGGCCAACTCCGAGAGCTGCTTCACCATCCCGACCTGCTCCACCTGCACGGAGGATCGGGCGGTGGCGACCACCTTGCCGTCCTGGATCCCCAGCGCCTCGACCGTGTAGGTGCCGGGAGGGGCCTGGTAGGGCCAGGAGAGCTGCAGCCGGTATTCGTCACCCCGCTGGCCGTGGTTCCTGGTGATCACCCCCTCCTTGACCTGGTAGAGGTTCTCGTGCTGCTTGAGCTTGAGAAACTGCCCGAACCATTTTTCCTTGTCGGGGGCCACGTTGCTCTCGATGGTGGTCCGCTCCTTGAGGGCCGGGTAGCCGATGGACTGCCGGACCTGCTCGCCGGGACCCAGCAGCCGGTCGATCTCTTTCGAAGTATACAGGAGATAGACGTTGGGCACGTTCTTGAAGACCATGTCGCCCATTTTCATCCAGAAGACGCCGCTGGCCTTGCCCTTGTACTTGAGCTTGACGTCTTCCGGGCCGGAGGAGATCCGGACGATCACATCCTGGCCGGGATCGCTGCTGCCCTGCACCACCAGTGCCGCGCCGTGGTATGAGATGCCGATCGGCACCCGGTCGGGGCTGGTCTGGCAGGTCACGGCCCGGCCCGGGCCGGCCCCGAGAGCCACACAGAGGGCGGCCAGGACGGCGGCCCCCAGCCACTGTTTCGCAACGCTCTTCACGTTCTCCCACATGATCAGTGACCTCCGGCATGGGCCAGCAGGAGCGAGGGCTCGAGCACCAGCTCCAGGACGATTTTGACGGTGACGGCGAGCACGATGATCGCCAGCAGGATCTTCAGCTGATCGCCAT
>JAJYKH010000193.1 GCA_021788685.1 Deltaproteobacteria bacterium
GGAGAATAGGATGAGCAGTCTGATCCCCATGGTGGTGGAGCAGAGCCCCCGGGGCGAGCGCGCCTACGACATCTATTCCCGGCTTCTCAAGGAGCGGATCATCTTCCTGGGCACGGCGGTGAACGACGACGTCGCCAACGTGGTCATCGCCCAGCTGCTGTTCCTGGAGGCTGAAGACCCCGACAAGGACATCACCTTCTACATCAACTCCCCCGGGGGGGTGGTGACCGCGGGGCTGGCCATCTACGACACCATGAACTACATCAAGTGCGACATCGCCACCTTGTGCATGGGCCAGGCGGCGAGCATGGGCGCGGTGCTGCTCGCCGCCGGCACCCGCGGCAAGCGCTATGCCCTGCCCAACAGCCGGATCCTGATCCACCAGCCCATGGGCGGCTTTCAGGGTCAGGCGAGCGACATCGACATCCACGCCCGGGAGATCCTCCGTATGCGGGAGGACCTCAACAAGATTCTGTCGAGCCACACCGGCCAGACCATGAAGCGAATCAAGGCGGATACCGAGCGGGACTACTTCATGAGTGCCGCCGAGGCCCAGGAGTATGGTATAATTGATAAAGTTCTCGTGCAACGAAGCAACCACGAGGAGGAAACCTGATCATGGCCAACGATCACAAAAACGATGCCGATGTGCTCTGCTCGTTCTGCGGCAAGAGCCAGGACGAGGTCAAGAAGCTGATCGCCGGGCCGGCGGTCTACATCTGTGACGAGTGCATCGACTTGTGCAATGAGATCGTCAGCGAGGACCGCCAGCAGGAACTCGAGTCCCAGGGGGATGCCAAGCCCCTGAAGCCGATGGAGATCAAGAAGTACCTCGACGAGTACGTTATCGGCCAGGAGCAGGCCAAGCGCATCCTCTCGGTGGCGGTCCACAACCACTACAAGCGGATCGACGCCCAGAAGGGAAGGAAAGGGGAGCTGGTGGAGCTCCAGAAGAGCAATATCCTGCTCATCGGCCCCACTGGCAGCGGCAAGACCCTCATGGCCCAGACCCTGGCCCGGATCCTCAACGTCCCCTTCGCCATGGCGGACGCCACCACCCTCACCGAAGCGGGCTACGTGGGCGAGGACGTGGAGAACATCCTCGTCAACCTGCTGCAGGCCGCCGACAACGACGTGCAGCGGGCCAGCCGGGGCATCGTTTACATCGACGAGATCGACAAGATCGCCCGCAAGTCGGACAGCGCCTCCATCACCCGGGACGTTTCCGGCGAAGGGGTGCAGCAGGCCCTTCTCAAGATCATCGAGGGCACGGTGGCGAGCGTTCCCCCCAAGGGCGGCCGCAAGCATCCCCAGCAGGACATGATCAAGATCGACACCACCAACATCCTCTTCATCTGCGGCGGCGCCTTCGTGGGCATCGACAACGTGGTCAAGAAGCGGGTGGGCACCAAGTCCATGGGGTTCGGCGCCAAGGTGGTGAGCCAGGTGGACAAGCGTATGGGCGAGATCCTGGCCATGGTCCAGCCGGAGGACCTGCTGCGCTTCGGGCTGATCCCCGAGCTGGTGGGGCGGCTGCCGGTCATCGCCACCATGGACGAGCTGGATGAGCAGGATCTCATCCGCATCCTGCGGGAGCCGAAGAACGCCCTCACTAAGCAGTACGAGCGGCTGTTCGAGTTCGACAACATCCGGCTGCGCTTCACGGAAGGGTCGCTCGCGGCCATTGCCCAGGAGGCGATCAAGCGGAAATCCGGGGCGCGCGGCCTCCGCTCGGTGATGGAGGAGGCCATGCTCGACATCATGTACGAGCTGCCCTCCAAGCCCAACGTCAAGGAATGCGTGATCAGCGAGCAGGTGATTCTGAATGGGGATTACCCGGTGGTCCTCTACGAGAACGAAAGCAAGAAGAGCGCCTGAAGCAGCCGGGCCCATCCGAGCCAGAGATCGTACATGACGCGAAGCGAGCATAAAATTTACCCGATGATGCCCCTCCGGGACATCGTCCTCTTCCCGCACATGGTGGCCCCGCTGGTGGTCGGCCGCAGCAAGTCGATCAAGGCCCTCGAGGATGCCATGGCCAAGCGGAGCGAGATCTTCCTGGTCACCCAGAAGGATGCGGGGGTGGACGACCCCGAGCAGGAGGGCGTCCACCAGGTGGGAACGGTGGCGGCCGTCTTGCAGCTGCTGCCCCTCCCCGACGGCACCATCAAGGCCTTGGTGGAGGGCCGTCGCCGGGCCCGCATCGAGAGGTATCTCCCGAGCGAGCACTTCTTCCTGGTGGAAGTGAAGGATCTCGATTCCGAGGAGGGGGGGGCCGAGGCCACCGCCTACGCGCGGATGATCCTTTCCGCCTTCACCGACTACGCGGGCAACACCCGGAAGGTCCCGAAGGAAGTGGTGAAGTCGCTCGCCGGCATTGATGACGCGTCCAAGTTCATCGATGTCCTCGCCTCCCATCTCCCCGTCAAGGCCGAGGAAAAGCAGCAGATCCTGAGCGCCGGCAAGCTTCTCGAGCGGATGGATCTGGTCCTGAGCCTTATTTACAAGGAAAGCGAGCTGGCCAACCTCGAGGAGCGGATCCGCACCCGGGTCAAAAAAAAGCTGGAGAAGAACCAGAAGGATTATTACCTCTCCGAGCAGATCCGGGCCATCCAGAAGGAGATCGGCTCCCAGGACGAGGCGGCCGGCGACGTGGCCGAGCTCGAAGAGGCGCTCGCCAGGAAGCGGATGCCCAAGGCGGCCAAGGCCAAGGTGGAAAAGGAGATCAAGAAGCTCAAGCTGATGCAGCCCATGTCGGCCGAAGCCACCGTGGTCCGCAACTACATCGACACCATTCTGAGCCTCCCCTGGCACACGAAGAGCAAGAGCCGCATCGACATCCTCCAGGCGGAGAAGATTCTCGAAGAGGATCACTTCGGCCTCCGCCAGCCCAAGGAGCGCATCCTGGAATACCTGGCGGTGCAGGCCCAGGTGAGGAAGATCAAGGGGCCCATCCTCTGCCTGGTCGGGCCGCCCGGAGTAGGCAAGACTTCCCTTTCCAAGTCCATTGCCCGCGCGGTGGGCCGCAAGTTCGTGCGGCTGTCCCTGGGCGGGATGCGGGACGAGGCCGAGATCCGCGGCCACCGCCGCACTTACATCGGGGCCATGCCGGGCAAGATTATCCAGTCCCTCCAGAAGGTGAAGGTCAGCAATCCGGTGTTCTGCCTCGATGAGGTGGACAAGATGAGCATGGACTTCCGGGGCGATCCGTCGGCCGCCCTGCTGGAGGTCCTCGATCCCGAGCAGAACTCCGCTTTCAACGACCATTACCTGGATCTGGATTACGATCTTTCCGACGTCTTCTTCGTCACCACGGCCAACAACCTGCCTTCCATTCCGCCGCCGCTCCGTGACCGGATGGAGATCATCAAGCTGGATGGCTATACCGAGGAAGACAAGCTGCAGATCGCCCAGAGCTATCTCATTCCCAAGCAGCTGGAGGCCAACGGGTTTAAGCCGGACGCCATCGTCTTCGGCGAGGGGGCGGTTCTCGAGATCATCCGCCGCTACACCCGGGAGGCGGGGGTCCGGAGCCTGGAGCGGAGCATCGCCAGCGTGTGCCGTAAGGTGGCCCGGGAGCGGCAGCAGAAAAAGAGCGACCGGAAGTACCGCTTGGCGGCCGCGGCCATCGGCAAATACCTCGGGGTCCCCAAGTATCGCTTCGGCTTGGCGGAGGAGAAGGACGAGATCGGCCTGGCCACCGGCCTCGCCTGGACGGAAGTGGGCGGGGAGCTGCTCCAGATCGAAACGGTGCTGATGCCAGGCAAGGGCAAGCTCACCATCACCGGCAAGCTGGGCGAGGTCATGCAGGAATCCGCCCAGGCGGCCCTCAGCTACGTGCGCTCCCGCGCCGTGGCCCTGGGGCTGGCCCACGATTTCTACCAGAAGCTCGACATCCATGTCCATGTGCCGGAAGGGGCCATCCCCAAGGACGGGCCCTCTGCCGGCATCACCATGGCCACGTCAATGGTTTCCGCCCTCCTGAGAATCCCGGTGCGCAAGGACGTGGCCATGACCGGCGAGATCACCCTCCGCGGCCGCATCCTCCCCATTGGGGGGCTCACCGAGAAGATGCTCGCGGCCCGGCGGGGAAACATCCGGCACGTCTTCATCCCGAGGGAGAACGAGCGGGAGCTCAAGGAGGTGCCCGCCAAGGTCCAGAAGGACCTCTGCGTGGAGCTGGTGGAGCACATGGACGAGGTGCTCAACAGGGCTCTGGTGCTGAAGGATGGCGAGCCGCTGTTCAAGAGCCTCCCGGTGGACCCGTGCTGCGCCGTTCCCCCGCTCATGGCCGAGAACATCAACATCGCCCATTGAACCGGGAGCCACCAGGCCCGAATTCGCGGCCTTTTCCGCCCCGGACCTTTTTGGGATTCCACCCCTTTTCTCTTGACGAAGGCGGGGGGCTCCTGTTAAAAAGGGCCAGCTGTTGCGGGCGGGTAGCTCAGCTGGGAGAGCATCGGCCTTACAAGCCGAGGGTCACAGGTTCGAGCCCTGTTCCGCCCACCATGAAAGATGGATTTACAGCGGGGTCGTAGTTCAGTCGGTTAGAACGCTGGCCTGTCACGCCAGAGGTCGCGAGTTCGAGCCTCGTCGGCCCCGCCAAAAAATATAAGAAACCCGAGGGGTTAAGAGCCTCTCGGGTTTTTTTAGTTTTGTCTTAAATACCCCTCTTTTTTGTCCTTAATTGTCCCACCAGTGTCCCAGGAGTGTCCCAAGCGTCACCACGTGTTACGACGTAAAAACAGCTAGTTGTCCCACAGGTGTCCCAACAGGTGCCCCAAGGGTCGGGGAAGGAGTGGTTCGCCATCAGGTATGTCGTGCCTGATAGGGGAGAATATCCTTTGGGCCTTGCCTTTTTTCGATTGAATTCACAAATCCCTGCCGCAATTCTTGCCTTTTCCGCCTCGGTATTCGTCCCAGGAGTCATTAGTTATTAATGTGTAAAAACAATAACTTGGTCAGCGTGAGTCCCGGCCGAGTGGCCCGAAAGGTGTCCCAAGTGTCCCAGCCGTCACTACGTGTTACCATGTAAAAACAATGACTTAATCGACATGATCCCCATCTCGGTGTCCCAAGCGTTGTCCCAAGTGTCACCACGTGTCACCACATAAAAATAGTGGGTTATCCCGCAGGGACCTCAATATCAGGTCACGGCGGTTTCCCCCCAAAAAAGTTGCGCCATCCGCAACCATGGAGTATGTTAGACTATCCTTGGCTGTGCGGCTGTACCCGAGAGTGTACTGCCGCGCGGCCCCCGCCTCATGGGATGATGGCGGCCTACCTGGACCCTTCCGGTCCTTGAAGATCCTTTTTGAGTTGGCTGCCGAGAATCGGCGGCCCCTGATCCGACGCCGGTAGCCCGCCGGGTCAGCGACACGCACACACGCCTCTTCTGCGCCGGCGGCGATCCACCGGCATCCCCTCGACCCTGTCATAGAGCGGACAACGCTTGCGTTGCATCCGCCGCCATCCTGATCAATTTCCACAAGTCTAAGTGCTCACGCTTCTTTCGAAGCGAACGCCTCCGTGCCACCCCCTTCTGCTCCTTCAGGAAATACCGTCAATTGGCTTGAAGCATCAAAATCCCTCGAACCAACTCGTCAGAAAGTCAGGCCTTAACGTCTCCTGCCCCTGATATCCTTTCCAGCCACCGTACCCATCTCCATTCTCCTCGCTTCAACTAATCACTAGTTTTTCCATTTTTTTGGCTGCCGATCAGGTG
>JAJYKH010000194.1 GCA_021788685.1 Deltaproteobacteria bacterium
AAGAATCAGGGTTATTCATTACCTAACGCTATGGAGGATAGCATGACTGACGAGCGCAGCGCACCTGGGACGGGTGGAGTACTGGTCGTTGGCGGTGGCATCAGCGGGCTGACGGCCGCTCTCGAAGCCGCGGAGGTCGGAACCGACGTCTACCTGGTGGAAAGGAATCCTTACCTGGGCGGCCGGGTAGCACAGCTGAACCAATACTTCCCCAAGCTGTGCCCGCCGTCCTGCGGTCTTGAGATCAACTTCCAGCGGATCAAGAAGAACCGGAGGATCCGCGTCTACACCATGACCGAGGTCAAGAGCGTCGCTGGCGCGCCAGGCAGCTACCAGGTGACCCTGGCCACCAAGCCGCGGTTCGTCAACGCCAGCTGCACCGGCTGCGACGCCTGCACGGCGGCCTGCCCCGAAGAGCGGGCGAACGCCTTCAACTTCGGGATGGACAAGACCAAGGCCATCTACCGGCCTCACGAGCACTCCTTCCCGGCGCGGTATGCCATCGACATGGACGCCTGCAGCAAATGCGGCAAGTGCGTCGAGGCCTGCAGTTACAACGCCATCGAGCTCGGCATGCAGCCCAAGGAATTCACGGTCGATGTCAACTCCATCGTCTGGGCCACCGGCTGGAATCCTTACGATCCCACCAAGATGACCAACCTCCGCTTCAACGACAGCGAAGCCATTATCACCAATATGATGATGGAACGGTTGGCCGCCCCCAACGGCCCCACCGGCGGCAAGATCCTCCGCCCCGGCGACCAAAAGGAGCCTGCGAGCATCGCTTTTGTGCAGTGTGCCGGCTCCCGCGACGAGAACCACCTGGAGTACTGCTCCTACATCTGCTGCATGGCCTCTCTGAAGCAGATTTCCTACGTGCGCGCGCAATACCCCGAAGCGAAGGTGTATGTCTTCTACATCGATCTGCGCACCCCCGGCAAGTACGAGAAGTTCCGGGAGAAGTTCATGGCTGACAAGAACATCACCTTCATCAAAGGGAAAGTTGCCGATATCATCCCCGAGCAGGATGGCGGCGTAACCGTGGTGGCGGAAAACGCGGTCACCGGCGAAAAGGTTAAGCAGAAGGTGGACATGGCGGTGCTCGCCACCGGCATGGAGCCGGCCATGAAGGGAGCGGCCGGCGCATTCGGCGTGCAGCAGGACAAGAACGGCTTCATCGTCTCCGACGAGGAGAAGGCGATGGCGTCCGCTGGCTGCGCCAAGAAAGCCATCGATGTCGTCACCTGCGCCCAGACCGCGACTGCCGCTGCCCTGAAAGCCATTCAAGCTTCGAGGAGGTAAGGATCAATGGATAAAAAGTACTGTGGATATCTCTGCACCGGGTGCGGCATCGGCGAGGTCCTCGACATCGACGCCCTGAGCGGCGTGACGGGCGAGTCCAAGATCGAGTGCAAGACTCACCAGGCGCTCTGCAGCAAGGAGGGGCTCGATCTCATCAAGGCGGACATCGACGGCGGGGTGAATACCGTCGTGATCGGCGCCTGCTCCCCCCGGGTCATGACCCAGGAGTTCGATTTCGGAGACGACAAGATCACGGTCCGGATCAACCTGCGCGAGCAGGTGGCCTGGGCCCGGGGCGAGGAATACAACGAAGAGTACCTCATGGAGCTCGCCTCCGACTACGTGCGGATGGGCTGCAAGAGAGCCCAGAAGCAGGAGCTTCCCGAGCCCTACAAGCTGGAAACCCTCAACCGGCGCATCCTGGTGATGGGCGGTGGCGTGGCCGGCTTGACCGCGGCCCTGGAAGCCGCCAAGGCTGGCTATGAAGTCCTTCTCGTCGAAAAGGAAGACAAGCTGGGCGGCAAGGCGATCAACTGGCGGAAGCAGTTCCCCACCAAGGCCCCGTGGACCGACCTCGAAGAGCCCATGGCCCCCGCGCTGGTCAAGAAGGTTGAGGCCAACTCCAACATCACCGTGATGACCAACACCGAGGTCGCCCGCCTCTCCGGCGCCCCGGGCAAATACGAAGTCACCCTGAAGCCGACCGGCACCACCGGCGAGTGGGATGCCCCCGCCCGGGTCACCGTCGACATGCAGGACAAGATCACCAAGGGCGAGATGCCCGACCCCAATGCCGGCATCAAGCCCTACACCGAATCCAACCCCGAGGCGGATAAAGTTGGCGCCGTGGTGCTCGCCACCGGCTGGGTCCCGGCCGACGTGTCCGAGTACGAGCACCTCGGCTACGGCAAGCTCAAGAACGTGGTCACCAATGCCGAGCTCGAGCGCATGGCGGCCGCCGGCAAGCTCACCCGCCCCTCCGACGGCAAGCCGGTGGAGAGCATCGCCTTCGTGCAGAGCCCGGGCGGCGAAGAGCACGACAAGGATTTCCCCTACTGCAACTCGGTCACCAGCATGGTCGCCCTGAAGCAGGCCCAGTACGTGCGGGAGGACAATCCGGAGGCCAAGGCCTACATCCTCTACCAGCACATGCGGACCCCGGGCAACATGGAGTTGTATTACAAGGCGGCCCAGAACAACGATGGCATTTTTCTGACCAAGGCGAAGGTGCTGGGCGTGAGCGAAGAAGGCGACGGCTCCCTCAAGGTCGCCACCAAGGACACCCTGCTCAACTCCGATCTGGAGCTGAAGGTCGATATGGTGGTGCTTGCCGCCGGCATGGTGCCGACCACCGCCAACGAGGCCGTGATCAACCTCGCCTACCGGCAGGGCCCCAAGTTCCTCGATTTGGAGCTGTTCGACGGCTATGCCGACTCGAACTTCATCTGCTTCCCCTATGAGACCCGCCGGACGGGCATTTACACCTGCGGCGGCGTCCGGAAGGCGACCACCCTGGAGGAGACCATCGACGACGCCACCGGTGCTGCCCTCAAGGCCATCCAGTGCCTTGAGTCCGCCGACCGGGGCGTGGCGGTCCACCCCCGCTCGGGCGACAAGACCTATCCGGAGTTCTTCTTCGCGCGCTGCACCCAGTGCAAGCGGTGCACCGAGGAATGCCCCTTCGGCGCCCTGGACGACGATCCCAAGGGTACCCCCATGCCGAACCCGACCCGCTGCCGGCGGTGCGGTACCTGCATGGGCGCCTGCCCCGAGCGGATCATCGGCTTCAAGGACTACAACATCGACCTGATCGGCTCCATGGTCAAGGCCATCGAAGTGCCCGACGACGACGAGGACAAGCTCCGGTTCGTGGCCTTCGTCTGCGAGAACGACGCCTACCCGGCCCTCGACATGGCCGGCATGCGCCGGCACGGCCTGAACAGCCTGGTGCGGTTCATTCCCGTCCGGTGCCTGGGCTCGGTGAACATGGTCTGGATCAAGGACGCCCTGTCCGCCGGCATGGACGGCGTCGTTCTACTCGGCTGCAAGTTCGGTGACGACTACCAGTGCCATTTCGTCAAGGGTTCCGAGCTGGCCGACCGCCGAATGCTCAACATCGGCGAGACGCTGAAGAGCCTGGGCCTCGAGCCGGAGCGGGTGGCCGTGAAGCAGGTGGCCATCAACGAATACGACCAGGTGCCGGCCATCATCAACGAGTTCGTTGACGCAGTCAAGGAGCTTGGCCCCAACCCGTTCAAGGGCTATTAAGCCGACCCTGTAAACAACCGGGGCACGCCGGCAGGCACCTCCTGCTGGCGTGCATTTTCCGCCCCGTGAAGAAAGAAGGTTTTCCATCCATCCTTGAGTAAGGGGGAATCGAAATGCGGATAGAACCTGATTTGAAATTCATTCAATTTCTGAAGAGCTCCGGCGGCGATACGCTGAAGAAATGCTATCAGTGCGCTACCTGCTCGGTCGTGTGCCCCTTGGGTTCGGATGCGAATCCCTTTCCCCGGAAAGAGATGATCTGGGCGCAATGGGGGTTGAAGGAAAAATTGGTGGGCGATGTGGACGTGATGCTCTGCCACCAGTGCGGCGACTGCACCGCCTATTGCCCCCGGGGTGCCAAGCCCGGTGACGTGCTGGGTGCCATCCGGGCCTACGCTTACACCCATTTCGGCTGGCCGCAGGGCTTGGCCAAGTTCGTGAGCGATGGCAAAAACCTGCCGCTCATCATCGGCCTGCCGGCGTTGCTCATCCTGGCGGTCTGGTACCTTTCCGGCGGCATGCACGTCCCCACCGAAGGGCCTATCGATTTGGGTCACTTCTTCGGCGAAGGCATTTACTTCGGCTTCACCAAGAACGTGCTCATCATCGACGCCATCTTCGTTCCGGCGTTCACCTTCGCCATCATCGCCGCCTACCGCGGGGTTGCCAACATGTGGCGGAGCCTGAGCGTCCAGCTGCCGGCCAGCTCATCCGAGTTCCGGCCCTCCGTCAAGCAGTTCGCGGTCGACTTCCTGCTGCCGGCGGTCAAAGAGACCCTGGCCCACAAGCGCTTCCAGCAGTGCGGCGCCAACAAGGGCCGGACCTACGGCCACCTGCCGCTGCTCCTCTCCTTCATCGCCCTGCTCGCGGTCACCGGCTACTCCTTCGTCCGCAAAGACCTCGTCGGTTTGATCAACCCAGCCATGCACGGGCCCATCCCGATGTCGGACCCCTTCAAGATCCTCGCTAACATCGCGGCTATCGCTCTCATCGTGGGCATCGCCATTCTCTGGACCAACCGGTCGCGCATGGAGGAGGAAGGCAAGGCTTCCCCGACCTATTATGACTGGTTCCTGATCGCCGAGATCGCCACCGTCGGCGTGACCGGCCTCCTCACCGAGCTTTCTCGGCTGATCGGCATTCCGGTGCTGGCCTATCTCTTCTATTATCTGCACCTGGTTTCGATCCTGATGCTCTTCGTCTACATGCCCTACTCCAAATTCGCCCACATGGTCTACCGGACCGTGGCGATGGCATTCGAGCGCTATCGGGAAAGCGGCTTCGTCCGTCCAGCCAGGTCATAACCTCCCGCGTATACCATCACTGCCCTGAGAGCGGCCCCTGGTCGCTCTCAGGGCCTGTCACACCGGCGAAAAAGGCGTTGCTTTTTGCCGAGAAACCCATTATTGTGTCGCGTCACGCTGGCGTAGCTCAATGGTAGAGCAGCTGATTTGTAATCAGCAGGCTGCGGGTTCAAGTCCCATCGCCAGCTCCAGTTTGGAATAACTCAACTTTTTTTTGCACAGGCGCCCCGGCGTATGGCATAGTATAGATTTGACGGTTACGCGGAGGGGTTCCCGAGCGGCCAAAGGGAGCAGACTGTAAATCTGCCGGCTCAGCCTTCGGAGGTTCGAATCCTCCCCCCTCCACCATCCAAGCAGAACGGAAGAAGGGGCCCGGCAGGAGCTGGCCCCCGGGCAACCACGACCCCGCCCGCAGATGCGGCTGAAAGCCCCTGGCAGGATCGAAAAGCGGGAATAGCTCAATTGGTAGAGCATCAGCCTTCCAAGCTGAGGGTTGCGGGTTCGAGACCCGTTTCCCGCTCCAACCGAAGCACAGAATTGCGGCAGGCTGGCGAGCAGGAAGGCTGCTGTCATTTCTGGGGTCCGATCTGATATAATGCCCACGTAGCTCAGTCGGTAGAGCACTTCCTTGGTAATGAAGAGGTCACCGGTTCGATTCCGGTCGTGGGCTCCACCATTGCAAGCAAAATAGATAAGTCAAAGCAGTAGTACGTCCAACATCTGGTCCGAGGAGAAGTACAATGGCAAAGGCGAAATTCGAAAGAAAGAAACCGCATGTGAACATAGGGACGATCGGTCACATCGACCACGGCAAGACGACGCTGACCGCGGCGATCACCAGGGTGCTGGC
>JAJYKH010000195.1 GCA_021788685.1 Deltaproteobacteria bacterium
ATGAACCGATGAACCGAAACTCATCCGCACGGCGGCCGAGCCATGGCTTCACCCATCGCCCTCGGATTCAGGAAGTTGAGTCAGCCGGATTGCAGCAGCGCCAGGAGCCGGTTGTGAATGTTGTCGAACCCGCCGTTCGAGAGGATGGCGACCACGTCGCCCGCAGCCGCGGCTTGGCGGAGGAACCCGAGTACGCCTTCGGTATCGGTGAAGTACCGGGCCGCCCTCCCCCGCCTCACGAGATCGGCCACAAGCTGTGCTGCCGAGAACCGCTCGGCCTCGGGAATCTTGTCCATCCCCTCCGGCTCCCGCACCAGCACCAGGTCGGCATCGTCAAACGCCTCGACGTAGGCCTGCTGAAACACCTTGCGGCGGCTGGTGTTGGTCCGGGGGTCGAAGACAGCCACCAGGCGCCGGCCGGCATAAGCGGCCCGGAGGGCGGCCAGGGTTTCCCGCACGGCGGTGGGATGGTGGGCGAAGTCATCAATCACCGTCACGCCCCGCACCGTGCCGCGCACCTCCTGGCGCCGTTTCACCCCGGCAAAGGAGCGCAGGCCGGCGGCAATCGGTTCCCGCCCCACCCCCAGCCGGTCAAGGACCGCGATGACCGCGAGCGCGTTCAGGGCGTTGTGCCTGCCAGGCAGGATGCTGCTGAAACGGCCGTAATCCATGCCCTCCTTCAGGACGGTGAAGGACGTGGCCCCGGGAGCAATATCCAAGTCCGCCAAGCGCCAGGCCAGCCTGGGACCAAGCCCGTAGCCCAGCACCGGACAGGGAGCGGCCGCCGTCACCTCCGCCACCACCGGATCGTCGAGACAGGCCACCAGGCAGCCGTCGGGGGGCATGATCGCCACCAGCCGGCGGAATGAGGTCTTGACCGCCTCCAGATCGCGGTAGATATCGACGTGATCGAGCTCGATGCTGGTCAGGATCACAATGTGGGGCCGGTAGTGCAGAAACTTGGGACCCTTGTCGAAAAAGGCGGTGTCGTATTCGTCTCCCTCCGCCACGAAATGGGGGCCGTCGCCGAGGGTGTAATTGCGGCCGAAGGCCTGGACCAGGCCCCCGATCATGAAGCTCGGGGCCAGGCCGGCCGTGTGCAGCAGAGTGGCAAGCAGCGATGAGGTGGTGGTTTTGCCGTGGGTGCCGGCCACCACGAGCGACATCTTGCCCAGGATAAAACACCGGCTCAGAGTCTGGGGAAAGGAAAGATAGGGGATGGCCGCCGCGGCCAGAGCCTGCGCCTCGGGGTTCTGGCGGGTGATGACGTTTCCCACCACCACCAGGTCGGGACGGGGCTCCAGATTGGCCGCCTTGTAGCCCTCCGCCACCGGAATGCCGGAGGCGGCGAGGAAATCGCTCATGGGCGGATAGACGTGCTGGTCGGAGCCGGTCACCTCGTAGCCGGCGGCCTTGAGCATGCCCGCGAGCGCCCCCATGCCGGTGCCGCAAATGCCCATCAAGTGGATGCGGCGGACGTGCTCCGGGAAGCGGTTCAGGGCCGGATCGAGAAGCGGGGGGGGCGAAGAGTGTGACGAAGGCATCGATTTTCTTCCACTGGGTTGGGGGCCTGGGAAAAAACAAAGGGGGCCGGATATGGTCCGCCCCCCCAAGGTGCATCGCGCTTCATGTGCAGACAAGATAAACTAGCAATAGAGGCTCCAAAATCTCGTCACCACCAGCAGGCACAGTCCCCCGCCGAAAGGCCCGAGAAGCCGCTAGCCACGGCAGCCATAGCGCGAAAGGCAGAGAACGGATTGGTCATGCCAGCTTCGAACGCACCGCCTCCCGGATCGCCTGATGGACCTCCCGGAAGGTTTCGCCGAAATTGGCGGGCGACAGCCGGCCCACCTCAATGAACTTGACCACAACTTCCTTGGCCACCTTGAGGATGGCGTCATCGCTGACGGGTTTGCCGAAGGGCTCGGATTGCGGATCGGGATTTTTGGCACTCATGGCAAGGGGCGAAAAGAAAAAAGCCTCTGCGGCGAGAAGAAGGCCAGTTCTTGTCTGCCTGCAGAGGCTCCGCTTTCAGGAAAAACCGGTCGGGCCCTCCCCGAAAGACTTGACGGGTGGTGGAGCTAAGCGGGATCGAACCGCTGACCTCTTGAATGCCATTCAAGCGCTCTCCCAGCTGAGCTATAGCCCCACTCGATTCGTTTCTTTCGTGCGCCCACCGGCCGGAGCGGCGCGACGCGTCACCCTGATACCATGCACCGACTTTTCCTGTCAAGCATTTTTCTCGCCGGAAACCGCGCCCCATTTCCCTTGCAAGCGGTAGGCGAGTTTGCTAGTATAGGCGGGATTTTTCGCCCAACCAGTTGTCAGGATGCATTCTCCTCATCATCACAACTCGAGGTGACCGCCCCCATGTTCTCCCCTGTTGACAAACTCTTCGGTTGGTTATCCAACGACTTGGCCATCGATCTCGGCACCGCCAACACGCTGGTGTTCGTCAGGGGCAAGGGAATCGTCCTGCGGGAGCCCTCGGTGGTGGCGGTCCGCAAGGACGGCCGCACCAACAAGGTTCTGGCGGTGGGCAAGGAGGCCAAGATGATGCTCGGCCGCACCCCCGGCAACATTGTGGCCATCCGGCCCATCAAAGACGGGGTGATTGCGGATTTCGAGGTCACCGAGGCCATGCTTCGCTACTTCATTAATAAGGTGCACAACCGGCGGACCCTGGTCCATCCCCGGATCATCATCAGCGTCCCTTCCGGCATCACCCAGGTGGAAAAGCGAGCGGTGCGCGAGTCGGCCGAGTCCGCCGGCGCCCGGGAAGTGCATCTCATCGAGGAGCCCATGGCGGCCGCCATCGGCGCCGGACTGCCGGTCACCGAGCCCACCGCCAACATGATCGTCGATATCGGCGGCGGCACCACCGAGGTGGCGGTGATCTCGCTCGCGGGCGTGGTCTACGCCAAGTCGGTGCGGGTGGCCGGCGATAAGATGGACGACGCCATCCTCCAGTACATCAAGCGCAAGCACAACCTCGCCATCGGCGAGCATTCCGCCGAGGTGATCAAAACCACCATCGCCGACGTCATGCCCGAGCCGCCTTACGAAACCATGGACATCAAGGGCCGCGACCTGGTGTCGGGGGTGCCCAAGACCCTGACCATCGATTCCGGCGAGATCCGCTCCGCCATCGCCGAGCAGGTGGACGCCATTGTGGAAACCGTCAAAATGGCCCTGGAGCTCACCCCGCCGGAGCTTTCCGCCGACATCGTCGACCAGGGGATCGTCCTCACCGGCGGCGGCGCCCTCCTGCGGAATCTCGACCGGAGGCTCAAGGAAGAGACCGGGGTGCCGGTGATCATCGCCGAAGACCCGCTCTCCTCGGTCGTGCTCGGTTCGGGCAAGGCCCTGGAGAACATCGATATCCTCAAAGACGTGATGATCTCGTAACGGCTGCCGGTTTGGTCTTCCGTTTCCCGTCTTCCGCCGACCGGTGCCATGAGGAAAAAAAATAAACGCGCCAGACTGATCAAGATCTTTCTGCTCGGCGGCGTGCTCTTCGCCCTCTTTCTGATTCTGGTCGTCTCCACGGTCGGCCGCCAGGAGTTCAACGCCTCACACAAGATCTCGCTCGAGCTGATCGGGCGGGCTCAGGCGGCGACCACCGACGTCACCGACTATTTCAAATCGGTCTGGACCGACTACGTGGCCCTCTGGGGAGTGCGCGAGGAGAACAAGCGCCTGCGGGAAGAGCTTGCGAACTGCCGCGCCGCCAGGAACGAGTACCGGGAAGCGGTAGCCACCAACATCCGGCTGACCAAGCTGCTCGCGCTCAAGGAGAGCCTGCCGCCGCCCGTGCTCACCGCCCGCATCGTCGGCAAGGACCCCTCGCTCTGGTTCAAGACGGTGATCGTCGACCGGGGGAGCGCGGACGGAGTGAAGAAAGGCATGCCGGCCGTAACCGTGGAGGGCATCGTGGGCCAGGTGCTCGACACCTCTCCCCAGTTCTCCAAGATCCTCCTCGCCACCGACCCCAACAGCGCCATCGACGTCCTCATCCAGCCATCCCGGATTCAGGGCATCGTCAAAGGCCGGAACGACGACGG
Organism: Deltaproteobacteria bacterium; assembly: GCA_021788685.1. Classification (GTDB taxonomy): domain Bacteria; phylum Desulfobacterota; class Desulfobulbia; order Desulfobulbales; family UBA5123; genus JAJYKH01. The sequence continues at coordinate 4,065 of JAJYKH010000195.1, forward strand.
TCTCGAGCTCCAGTACGTGCTCAAAAACTGCGATGTGCGGAAAGGAGATCAGATCATCACCTCCGGCCTGGGGGGGGTTTTCCCCAAGGGGTTGCCGGTGGGCACGGTCAGCAAGGCTGTCCGGGACCGGCGGGGCATGTTCCAGAAGATCGAGGTCGCACCGGCGGTCGACTTCAACGGCCTGGAGCACCTGCTTATCATCATGAAGGAAAACTCTCTGGCCGAATAAATCCGCCATGGTCATCATCACCTTCCTGCTCCTGGGCACCATCCTGATCGTGCTGCAGACCAGCCTCCTGCCGCTGCTCCCCCATTGGCTCGGCACCCCTGATCCCCTATTCGTCCTCATCGTCTTTGCGGCCATCCGGATGGAGACCTACCAGGGGGCCGTGCTGGCCTTGATCTTCGGCCTGCTTTTCGATATCTTCTCCGGCCCCTATCTGGGACTCTATCCCGTGGTGTTCGTGATCCTGTTCGTGGTGCTGCGGCTCCTGGCGGTCAACCTGTTGCTCACCGAGGCGGTCCACCAGGTCCCCCTCACCCTGCTCAGTTATCTGGCAACCACGGCCGGGCTATACTTGTTCGCCTCCCTGCTGGCCCCCGATGCCCCTCTGCCCTGGTCGTGGCGAGACGTTCTGCTGCAGCTCTTCATGCTGGCGGTTTTCACCATTCCCCTCTTTGCATTTTATGAATCTCTCCTCGTCCGCCTTGTCCAGCGGAAGAAAAGGCGCTCCTCCCTGCAGGTTCAGGCCGGCAACCGGTTCCGATGATGAAAAGGAATTTGACCCGCATCCACAAGATCGATGAAGCCGAGCTGAACCTGCTCAAAAAGCGCATCGACCTGGCCACCGCCGCCGTCATTTTTCTGGTTGCCCTTCTGGTGGTGCGCCTCTGGTACCTCCAGATCCACATGGGGGCCGAATTCACCAAAATGGCCGAAAACAACCGCATCCGTGTCCAGGACATCGTGGCCCCCCGGGGCAACATCCTCGACCGGCAGGGTCGGCTCATGGTGACCAACCGCCCCTGCTTCAATGTGGTGTGGGCCAAGGAGGACGCCCCCAACCCGGAAGAAGTGCTCAAGAAGGTCGCCAAAATCCTCGGCGAGCCGGTCACCGTTCTCCTCGACCGCATCCGCGCCGCCAGCGGGCGGCCCGGCTACTTCCCCCTCCGCCTCAAGGAAGACATCGACTGGGAGACCCTGGTCACCATCGAAAACCATCGCTTCGAGCTGCCCGGCATCCGCATCGAGGTTCTGCCCAGCCGCGATTACCTGTTCGGCAACATGGGCTCCCACCTGGTCGGCTACCTCGGCGAGATCAGCGAGAAGGAGCTGGAGAATCATAAGGACAGCAATTACCGGGGCGGCGACCAGATCGGCAAGATGGGGCTCGAAAAGGTATACGAGTCCGACCTGCGGGGAGAGAAAGGCCGCAACTACCTGGAGGTGGACTCGCACGGCTTCGAGCAGAAAAAGCTCCAGGTCCAGGAGCCGCTGCCGGGCAACGATCTCTATCTCACCCTTGATCTCGACCTGCAGTACGCCGCCGAGCAGGCCATGGGGGACAAGGCGGGGGCGGTGGTGGCCATGGAGGTGGACACCGGCCGGCTCCTGGTGCTGACCAGCACGCCGCAGCTCGATCTCAGCGCC
>JAJYKH010000196.1 GCA_021788685.1 Deltaproteobacteria bacterium
GGTTTGCTTGCATGTAGCCTTTGAAAAATGTCCATCCCTTTCCACCAGTTGCGGCAGAAAATCTCCGGCCGGCGGATGTTGTGGCGCCTGCCCCTGTTGACCATGCTGCTCTTGCAGCTCTGCTCCCCGGCCGCCGCGGAAAGGCTCACCTTCGGTGGGGTGCTGGAGCAAGGCCTGCAACACTCCTATGCTCTCAAAATCGCCCGGAGCGACCTCGCCCTTTCCCAGCTGGAATTGAAAGAGGCCCGCTCCCTCTACCTGCCGACCATGGGCGTGCGGTACGATCAGGGCTATGCCTGGGCCTTGTCGGATGGACAGGCGGTTGTTCCCATCGGCGAAAGCTTCAGCGCCACCGATCTGTCCACCTGGCAAAACTCCATGAGCTTTTCCGCTTACCTGCTGCTTTACGACTTCGGCGCCCGCGGGCAGAAGCTCGCCAGGGCGCGGCACCTCATCCGGGGTGCCGAATTCGGACAGGAAGAGCAGCTTCATCAGGTGCGCTCCGCCCTGGTCGATGCCTATGCCCAAGGGTTGGAGGCGCAGTTGCAGCTCCAGGCACTTGAGCGGATTGTGGACCGGCGCAAGGAAGTTTTCCGCATCTTGGAACGGCTCCGGGTGGCCGGGGTGGCCGATCGGGCCCAGGTGGAGGATACCGCCTTGCGGTTGGCGGCGGAGCTGACCCGGCTGGATGATGCGCGGGCGGAGCAAGTCAGGACGCTGGCCGTGCTGGCGGAGCTGACCGGCGGGAGCTATCCGGCCGGAGAGGTGGAATTGGCCCCGCTCCCTGAGGCCCCGACCGGAAGCGGCAAAGCCATTCCGGTGGAGCAGTTGCCGCAAATCCGCGCCCTCGATGAGGAGATGGCGCGCTTCCGGGCCGAGCGCTCGGCCGCCAAACGGGAGATGCTGCCCACCGTTGGGTTTTCCGGCAACTACCGCATGTACGGGGCCAACCGGAGCGGACCGGGTCCCACGATGGAGGACCTGGGCGCCCGGGATGCCATGGCGATGGTGGTCCTGCAATGGGAATTCTTTTCGGGCTTTCGCGACCGGCTGCAGCTCGCCAAGCTTGACGAGCAGATAAACCGGCTCTCGCTCGAGCGGCAGCAACGCATCGCCGAGCTCCGGCGGGAGGTCGGGAGCCTCCAGGAAGCCGTGAGACTGTCCCGCGGCGGCCGCGACCACCTGGGGCAACGGCGGCAGTCGATTGCGGCTATCGGAGAGGCCAACCACCGGCTGCGGGAGCAAGGGGTGCTGGACCAGGTCGCCGCCCTCGAGCGGGAAACCGATTTGATCGAGGAGACGCTCGATGCCGACCTGATCCGGACCCGGCAGCACGCCGACGCCATCCGGCTCCAATTCTGGGAAATTGCGGGAGCACCATGAACGCGGCGCTCATCGCCTTCGAGTGGCGGCCCGGGTCAACCCGGGTGAATATGGACACGCGGGCGGTGACGCGCAAGTCCGGCCTCCAGGAGGAGGTTATTCCAGAGGACTGGGACAACAGCGGTGACATCTGATAAATAACAATATGCTACGGACGGCGGGACAATCTTGGAATAGTTACCGGACAACGCGAGAATAAGAGGAAGGGAGTTGAGCAGAAACAAAAAATCCCGAGAGGACCGTACCCCCCTCGGGATTCGTATATCTGATGGTGAGCGGAGCGGGATTCGAACCCACGACCTTTAGCTCCGGAGGCTAAAATATCATTTCGTAAATAATTGTTTTATTGACATTTTAAAAATACCGCCTATTATTTGGTGACGCTCATGGGACAATAGCCTGCCAAACAAGGGGGGGAAAATGGCCACCATCGAAAAGCGGGGTCCTTATCAGTTCCGCGCCAAAATCCGCAAGCTCGGCCACAAGGTCATCACCAAGACTTTCAACAACCGCAAGGATGCCGAAGCATGGGGAAGGCAGGTTGAGGCGGAGTTTGACCGGAAGGGATTCCTGCCTGCCGATACAGCTCAGCGGACTACTTTCCGCCAAGCCGGCGAACGATATCAGGAGGAGGTATTCCCCCGCCTGGCATGCGGCGGGAAAATGGAAAAAGCGAGAATCATCCGCCTGATTGAGAATTTTGGCGAGCTGTCACTGGCCTCCCTCGATTCAGCCCATGTGGCGGAATTCCGTGACCGAAGGCTCAAAGAAGGTGCGTCCCCCCAGACCGTCAAGCACGACATCGGGCTGCTCGGCCGCATCCTGAAGCAGTGCGTGATTGATTGGGGAATACCACTCCCCAAGGGCATTGTCACCGCTCACGTCCGCAAGCCGGCGTTGCCAGCCGGGCGGGACCGGCGGCTGCGCGACGGGGAAGAGCAGAAGCTGCTCGAAGCCGCCCGGGCGTCGAAAAGCAGCGAGATCGAGAGCATTGTCATTATCGCGCTTGAGACCGCAGCAAGGCGGAGTGAGATTGCGGCCATGCGCTGGGAGCACATCGACTTGAACAGGAGGACCTGGCACATTCCCGATACGAAAACCAAGGTCCCGCGAACTGCCCCGCTCTCAAGCCGTGCTGTCGAGGTCCTTTGCGCCCTGCCCCGCCGGCTGGATGGCCGGGTCTGGAAGCTGAAGCGTGAAGACGGGATCACCCAGGCTTTCGATCGGCTGTGCAAGGCACGCGTGAAGAGCGAGGGTGAAAGCAAGGTAGTGGAGCGGTTTCCGAATCTCCGCTTTCACGATCTCCGCCACGAGGCCACCAGCCGCTTTTTCGAAAAGGGGCTAAACATCATGGAAGTGGCCGCGGTCACCGGCCACAAGGACCTGAAGATGCTCAAGCGATACACCCACCTGCGGGCGGAGGATTTGGCGGCGAAGCTGGGGTGATAGGACCAGGTTCAGGCCTAGGCTGCATGGCTGGCATGCAGCTTCAGACCAAGGGCCTTGATGACCTTCATCACCGTGGTAAACTCCGGGTTGCCCTCCGGCGATAGCGCCTTATAAAGACCCTCACGGGCCAAGCCGGTTTCACGGGCAAGCTGAGTCATGCCCCGGGCGCGGGCGATAGCACCCAGGGCGGTGCGGATCAGGCTGCCGTCGCCGGGGTCTTCCTCGACACAGGCATCGAAATAGAGGGCAATGTCTTCTTCGGTCTTGAGGTAGTCCGCACTGTCCCATCGGGAAAATTTTTCAGCCATGGTTCACTCCTGCCACTCTTTAGCCAGCGCGATGGCGCGGTCTATATCCGCATCCTGAGTGCGTTTGTCGCCTCCCGCCAGGAGCACGATGACCAACGGGCCGCGCTTTATGAAATAGACCCGGTAGCCGGGGCCGTAGTCGATTCTCAACTCACGGATACCTTCTCGCACAGGTTTCGCATCGCCTGGATTTCCAGCCGCCAGACGGTCGATCCGCGCCTGAACGCGAGCACGCGCCATCCGGTCTTTAAGGCCAAGCAACCAGCGTTCGAAGGTTTCCGACTTGATGATCTCGAACATGGAGATACCGTAAACCATAGTTCACAACTTGTCAATTCTGAAGAGAGGACGACTTCCTTCGAGAAGGGCCTGCGCGGAGGATTTGGCGGCGAAGCTGGGGTGAAGTGGTCCTGCCTTGACAAAAAACCACTTCGGAGATAAAAGTTGCGCTCAACTCAATTTCCAGCTTATCATTTACCATGACTTTCGACCCTACCGAAGAGATAGAGGACGAAAAAGCCCTGACCCTGATCCGAAGGGCCGCTTCCGCGAGAAATCTTATCTACGGTCGACACGTCAAGCAGCGGATGAGCGAAAGAAATTTCACTATCCAGGACATTCTCTACATTCTCCAGAATGGCCGGCTGCGCGGGAAGGAATACAAGGCAGAATACGAAAATTGGGTCTATTCGATCAGAGGGCAAGATCTCGAAGGGGAAGAAGGCCGAGTAGTGACAGCCATCCTCTCGGAATATTCGATACAAATCATTACTGTGACGAGCTGATCTTCGCCGGAATGGCGCCAGGGAGGGAATATGAAAAAATGTATTGAATGCGGCGGGAAGACCGTTCCGGTCAAGGACCAGCCGTACCTCTATGATGAGTGCGGCTTGGATGTCATCCTGCACGGTGTAACTCAGTTTAAGTGTGAGCAATGCGGAGAAATTTTCGTATCCCTGCCAAATATAGAAAATCTTCACCGGGTTATCGGTGGATTCATCTGCTCGAAAAGAAAATCCCTGCTCACTCCGTCGGAAATCAAATTTTTGAGAAAGGATCTCCATCTCAAGTCGAAGGAGCTCGCCTCAGTGCTTGGTTTAAGGCCGGAGACGGTTTCTCGTTGGGAACGGGGGAAGGAAACGATTGGCGAAACCCAGGACCGTTTATTGCGGTCGCTCTACATGAATTATGCCGCCGAAAAAGTAAACAGTGTCATTTGCCACGGTCTGGTTCAGATTTTTTCGGAGCTGCCAAGAGAGCGAAAGAAAATCAAATCTCCCAAAAAAATCGAGCTGAACCCTTCCGACTGGCTTACTGGCCGGGTAGAGGTATGCGAAGCATAGCAGGCCTACTCCGCCGGGGCGCTATGCGCGGATCCCCCCCGTGCCGGTTCGCCAGTTCGGCAAAAACCTGCCTTGAAAGGGAATAATCCAAGAGGCTTTGGCGAGGTCCGGGCCTTGACCATGCCAGAGGACGGGCCTGGTCCTTCCCAGAAGGGGCTTCGAGCCAGCAGCCGAATTCACCGCTTCGCGGAGCGCCGGCCTGCTTCGATTCGATCCGGAGGCGTGGGGAACCCCTCCTTCGGATGAGAACAAAATCGCAGAAGGTACTTTGCCCTCGATGGCACACACTCAGGGCGGAGGATGCTGCCACACGCGGCGCCCGAAGGCTGCCCCTGCCTCCTGGGCCACTCCCCTCTTGAATCCTTTGACTTCACCCCGGGCGGATTCATAGCTGCTGGCTCATTCGTAGCCGGGAGCCCCCTCATTTTTCACATGCCCTTGAGCCTAAGCCCCGCCGGAGGCGAGGGCTGGCGATTGCCGCCCTCTCGCCTCGCCACTTTCAGGTCAAGCGCGCGGCGGCGGAGCTGTCAAGGCTGCGACCACAGGGAGCACCCGCAGGGCTTGGCCTTGATTGCTCCGCCGCCACGTGCTACCCCGGTTTACCCCTGAAAAGAGCAAGTTTACACTCTCCCCGCAGGAGATGAAACCGACTGCCGGTATATGGAAGCTACACTCGAAGGTGGGCTTTGTGACGACTCCGCTTCCGTATGCCGGTTATTCCGCATTCAGGAGGCTGGGATGGGCCGCCGCGGTCGGGAATAATGGGAGAGCTGGCGCAGGCGGAAACAGCTCTGATTTAAATCTCGGGTCGCCTCAGCCCGTATTTCTTCATCTTGTACCCGATCTGGCGCTGGGTCAGGCCCAGCTCCCGGGCGGCCCTCGCCTGCACCCATCCGTGGCGGCGCAAGGCGGCGACAATCTCCTCTCTCTCCAGATCATGCAGGCGGCGGGCGCTCCTTCCCGCGGGATGATCCGCCACGCCTCCCATGGTGGCCGCGCCCTCCGGCAGCTCTCCGGGTGACGGGGTGCTGCGGACCGCAGGGGGCCCTTCCATCATGTAGGAGGGCAGGCTATCGACCTCGATCCAGTCCCGGTCTGCCATGATCACCAGCCGCTCGATCAGGTTCTGCATCTCCCGCACGTTCCCCGGCCAATCGTAGCCCTGGAAGAAGCGAAGAACCGGCCGGGCGAGCCGCACCTCCCGCTGGTTGTTCCGAAGATCG
>JAJYKH010000197.1 GCA_021788685.1 Deltaproteobacteria bacterium
GATCTACCTTCATCGTGGGGCTGCCGGGCGAAACCCACGAGACCATCCGGCAGACCATCGCCTACGCCCGGGAGATCAATCCCCACACCATCCAGGTCTCCCTGGCCGCCGCCTACCCCGGCACCGAGCTGTACCGGCAGGCGGCCGCCAACGGCTGGCTGGTTGATGAGGGCCGGCAGCTGGTGGCCAGCGACGGCCTCCAGGTGAGCTCGCTTGCCTATCCGCACCTGGCCAAGGAAGAGATCTTCCAGGCGGTGGAGACCTTTTACAAGCGGTTCTATTTCCGGCCGGGAAAGATGCTGGAAATGGTCGCCGAGATGGCGCGCAGCCCCCGGATGCTGAAGAGAAGGCTGCGGGAAGGGGCCGAGTTCATGCACTTCCTGGGCAGCCGCTCCGCCAAGGCCCTGTGAGCGGCGCCCGGGGAATACGGGACCGGACGGCACGGCTCATCGTCACGGCCGACGACTTCGGGGCGGCCCTGGCCGTGAACGAGGCGGTGGAGGCCGCCCACCGGCAGGGGATCCTGACCACGGCCAGCCTGATGGTGGGGGCCCCGGCCGCCGGGGACGCGGTGGCCCGCGCCCGCCGGCTGCCCACCTTGCGGGTAGGGCTCCACTTGGTGCTCTCCCGGGGCCGCCCGCTCCTGCCCCCGGGCCAGGTGCCGCACCTGGTCGGCCCGGACGGCCGGTTCCGGGACAACCTGCTCCGGGCCGGTTGTGGTTATTTTTGCCGCCCAGCGGCGCGGCGGGAGCTGGCGGCCGAGATCCGGGCCCAGCTCGATGCCTTCCGCGGTACCGGGCTCGCGCTCGACCACGTCAACGCCCACAACCACCTGCACCTGCATCCCACCGTGCTCGGCCTGCTCCTGCGGGCGGGCCGGGATGGCGCGCTGCCCGCCGTCCGACTGCCCCTGGAGCCCCCCCTCGCCTCCTGGCGGGCCGCCGGCGAGGGGTTGTGGCGGCGGCTTTTGACGTGGTGTTTCCTTACCCCCTGGGTGCGGCTCGTCAAGATCCGGTTGCTCCTGGCCTGGGTGGCGTGCAACGATTTCCTCTTCGGCCTGAACGATTCGGGCCGCATGGAGGAGGAGAAGGTCCTCGGATTTCTGGCCCACCTGCCGCCGGGCCTCACGGAAATGTGCTTCCACCCGGCAACCGGCCCCTGGTGGGACCCGGCGGCCGCCGGCTACCGGCCGGAGCGGGAGCTTCTGGCCCTGACCGGCCGGGCGGCGGCCGACGCCGTGGCCCGCTCGCCGATCGAGCTCACGACTTTTACCCGAATCCGTGACGACGGTTGAGCTCCTTGGACCAATCTCATTGAATCGATGACTCATGGCATTGCGGCCGAGCCATGGCTTCACCCGTCGCCCTTCGGGGCGTCCGTCCGCACGCCATCTCCTTTGTCGGCAACCATTCGATGCAGCCGCACTCTAAATCGAACGGTCGCCTTCGCGGATCTGGCGCACGGGCGAACGCTCACGGATTCAGGTTAGCGATCAATGAACGACATCTCCGCAAGTTGTCCAAAAGCCACCGGCACGCTTCCGTCACCGATGAAAATTGCCGCGGCACTCTTATGGATGGCGGGCCTGGCCCTCCTGATCGGGCTGGTCGCCTACCAGGGCTTCACCGATGTCGGCTCGGCCCTGGCCGAGGCCGGCTGGGGGATCCTGGCGGTGACCGCTTGTTATCCCTTCGGCCTGCTGACCGATACCATCGGCTGGCGTCTTCTGCTGCCCGCGGGCGTCCGGCCTCGGCTCCGCGCCATGCTGGGGCCGCGCTGGATCTGCGACGCGGTCAACTTCCTCCTGCCCGCGGCCCAGCTCGGCGGCGATCTGGTCCGGGCCCGCCTGCTCGCCTGGCGCGGCATCCCCGCCTCCCAAGTCGGCGCCAGCGTGGTGGTCGATATCGTTACCGGGGTGGCGACCGAAATCCTGTTCGCCCTTCTGGGCGTTTTCTTCCTGATTCGCTACGAGGGATTCAGCCGCACGACCATGGTCGTGGCCGCTTCCATGCTGCTGTTCATCGTCCTGGTGGCGACTTTCTTCCTGATGCAGCACTTCGGCTTGTTCCGCCGGGTGACCCGCCTCGCCTCCAGCCTGGTCCGCGTGGGCAATTGGGACGCCCTCATCGGCAACGCCGCCGCCCTCGACGACGCGATCACCGCCACCTATCGCCGCCGCCGGGAGCTTTTCCACAGCAGCCTGTGGCGCCTGCTCGGCTGGTTCCTGGGGGTGGTCGAGGTGTGGCTGGCCCTCCATTTCCTCGGCCATCCCGTGGGGGTGGGCCAGGCGGTGATGCTGGAGAGCCTGGGCCAGGCCATCCGTCACGCCTTCTTCGTGGTGCCGGGTGCCCTCGGGGTGCAGGAAGCCGGCTTCATCCTCCTGGGGACGGTTGTCGGGATCAGGCCGGAGATCGGCCTTTCCATTTCGCTGATCAAGCGCGTGCGGGAGATCCTGATCGGGTTGCCGGCCCTGCTGCTCTGGCAGCTTCAGGAAGGGCGGCGCTTGATCCGCAGGAAAAACTGATTTTGGATTTTTGATTTTGATGCGGACTGCTGCCCGCTGGCCGCTTAAAAGGTCTTTTTCAGCGCCGCGATGAGACCCACGTCCGGGGCGGTCTCGATGAAGATGTTCTCCGAGAAGGCGATATCGAGCAGGAAGTCCGCGGGGAGCGCGAAGGTGAAGCCGCCCACCGCCTGGGTGGCCCAGCTGTTGATGGTGTTGAAGTCGCTCCCCTTGAAAATGGAGGTATGGGCGTCGATCTGGAGCTTGGGGACGGGACGGGGACGTGAGCTAATTGGGGTTGTCATTCGAGCCAAAATTCGCGAAATGGCGAAAAAGTGAATTGGGGGTCTTGAGCGGGCCCCCGATTTTTGGCGCAGCCTGAAAAAACGATGTCTTATCAATTATCACCATCACCTTCAGAAATACCGGCTGGCGCCCAGCAGAAAAATTATCGTGTTCCCACCCTTGTTCGGTTCCTCTATGCCTGCATTTGATAAGTGAAACCAACGGCTCTGCAACCCAATTGCCAGGTTTTTACTGCAAAAATAAAAGGTTCCCAATCCGGCCTGAACGTTGAATTCAAAAGTTGTGGACAGATCGGGAAGGCCGATGTCAGTGGCCGACAAGCCCACCCCTCCATCCAGGAACGGAACCCACCGGCTGCCGGTGACAAAATAATATCTCGGTCCGATCGTAAGCCCGGTTGTGTAACGGTCTTTCGGGCTGTACTGGGCGCCGCCGAAAATTTCGCCCCACAACTCCAGATTGCCGCTGGGCCACAGAGCCTGTTTCAAGACATTGGTGCAGATCCAGCCGAAGTGGCCGTAACCGAGTGCTAGATCGTGGCTTTCATCGCTGCCGAAGGCCTTGACGCCAGGGCCTGCTCCCGCCCCAAAACCCACATCCATGGCACCCTTGCGAAAGCCGCCGCCGATATCGCCATTCCAGATGGAATAGACTCCTGCATCGGCTCTGTGGTCGGAGCGGTCCATGGATCCGGCTTCCGCATTCAGGCATGCCGTCACTGAAAACACCAGAAAGACCCCCGTAACGAGAAACCCGCATCTTAAATTCGATCGCATGTCGTTTCTCACCGGTGAAATGGAAACACCCTGGTTGTGGAAAATCCGGGCGACTTTTTGGAGATCATCAACACTAGAGCGTAGCCAGGAGCTGGTGCACCTCATCGATCGCCTTGTTGGGCGTCGAGGCGCCGGCCGTGAGCCCGACCCGCGCATAGCGGCCGATCTCGGGCAGAGGCAGCTCGCCCGCGGTCTCCACGTGCAGGACCGGCGTTCTCTGGGCCGCCACCACCTGCACCAGCCGCCGGGTGTTGCCGCTGTTGTACCCGCCGACCACCACCATGAATTCCATGTCCCTGGCGATGCGCACCGCCTCCTCCTGCCGCTGGCGGGTGGCGTCGCAGATGGTCTGGAGGACGGTGAGGTCGCAATCGGCGCGGCGGCTCAGCTCCTGGACGATGGCGTCGAAGACCCCCCGGTCCTGGGTGGTCTGCGCGGCAAGGCAGTACCTTTTCTCCGGCACGATGGGTACGGCCCCCAGCTTTTCCTTGGTGTCGAACAGGAAGGCCCCGGCCTCGGCGTAACTGAGCAATCCCCTCACCTCCGGATGGCTCTCCTCGCCGAACAGGAGCAGCACCCGGCCGGCCTGGGCCTGCTGGTGGATGAGGAGCTGCGCCTTTTTCACCTTGGGGCAGGTGGCGTCGACCACGGCGACCCCGCGCCAGACCAGGTCCTCCTGCACCTCCTTGGGGACACCGTGCGCCCGGATCACCGCGGTGGCCCCGGCCGGGATCTCCCCTGCGGACTCGGCGATGGCGACCCCCTTGCGGGCATACTCCTCCATCACCTGCGGATTGTGGATGATCGGCCCCAGGGTGAAAATCCGGCCTTTCCCCTTTTCGACGGCCAGGAGCCCATCCAGCTTTTGGAGGGCGAGGACCACCCCCATGCAGAACCCGGCCGTCTCAGCGCGTTTGACCTCCATCTGTCTTCCCTTTCCAAGGCGAGCCCCTGGAGATTTCTGGTCGATGTTCTTTGGTTGCAGGTTGGGGGACAAAGTAACGAGGACAAGTGACAGGTAACAAGTCCAGTCCACTCGTCACCTTTCACTTTCATAGCTGCCTAAGCGCAACGCTCCCCCAACCGCGCAGCGCTTGAGCGATTCCAAGGCGGCCCTCATTTCCTTGCCGGCCCGCCAGAGATGGCCGAGAAGGGCGGGGTCGGCCAGCACCTGCCCGAGGAGGTACCCGGGCCGCGGCCATCCGTCCGCCGTCACCGCCCGGGCGATCCTCTCCGGCAGACCATGGTCGGCCGGATCGCACACCGCCCGCACGATGCGGACGGGAACCCCCGCCTCCCGGCCGCTCCGCAGCACGGCCGCGCTTTCCATGTCCACGGCGATGGCCCCGTATCGCTGGTGGAGGGCCGCCCTTTCCGCCGGCGAGCAGACCGGACGGGAGGACGCCGCCACCAGCCCCGGCCTGGCCTCCACCCCGGCGGCGGCGAGCTCCGCGCAGGTCCGCCGGGCCAGCTCCCGGTCCGCCGAAATAACCCGCCCTGTCCCCCCATCGACTTCGACCACGGCCTCGGCCACGATCAGGTCGCCGGGGCGGAGCCTCGGGTGCAGCCCACCCGCCACCCCGAGCAGGACCAGGTTCGTCGCCCCCTGGGCCAGGAGCCACCGGCTGGCCGCTTCCGCCCGGGCCGGCCCCACCCCGGCGCACACGCACAGGGTCGCTCCCCCCCGGCCCGCGTCCGCCCTCCGGACCAACCGTTCCTCGACCCGGCGCCAATGGCGCCGGCCCATGACGGCCCGGGCTTCCGCGGGCATGGCGGCGACAACGCCTGTCAAAGGGCCCATTCCCCTCCGAGGGCTCGCCGCACCTCCTCCTGCCGGGTCCGTCTGCCGGTGCGCAGCCGCTGGTAAACCGCCAGTGCCCAGACCGGGAAATAGCGGGCATACCCGTGATAGCGCAGGTAGAAAACGCGGGGAAAACCGGTGCCGGTGAAATGGCGCTCCTCCCAGTCGCCCTCCCGGGTCTGGCGGTCGATCAGGAAGCGGACCCCACGCTGCACCGCCGCGCTGTTCACCTCCCCGGCGGCCATTAGGCCGAGAAGGGCCCAGGCGGTCTGGGAAGGGGTGCTCGGCCCCCTGCCCGCCAGGAAGGGATCCTGGTAGC
>JAJYKH010000198.1 GCA_021788685.1 Deltaproteobacteria bacterium
ATCGGCCGGCTGGCGGAGGCGGAGCAGATCTTCAAGGGATTGGGAGCACGGGAAGGCGACTTCCAGGCGAAGGGCAGGGAGGCCTTGGCCGACCTTTATTTCACCACCGGCCGTCTCCAGGACGCGCTCCCCATTTACGAAGGTCTCAGGCCGGAACTCGTCCACACCTCCGACGACGCGGAGATCATCCGCAAGCTCGGCCTGACTCAGTGCGGCCTGGGCAACGAAACCGCCTGCCGCGATCACTTGTACCGGTATCTCAACGTGGCGGGGAATTCCCCGCATCGGGCGGAGGTCCTCTTCGAGCTGGGGGAGAGCTCCTGGCGGGGCGGCGATGCGAACGCCGCCCGGAAGCTGTACGAGCAGACGGTGACCCAGGCCGGGCCGCGGGAACGGGCCGGGGTCCTGGCCCGTTTCCGGCTGGCGCTCGAAGCCAACCAGGGAGAAAACCTGGCGGCCGGTGACGACGGACCCTACCAGGCAGTGCTCGACCAGTTCGGCGGGGAGCCCATCGCCCAGGACGCACGGCATGCGCTCCTTCAGCGGCTCATGGCCCGAGGGGAGGTGGATCGTTCCGTGCAGCTCGCCAAGGCCTATCTCGACGATCCCCAGGGTCCGGCGGCCCAGCGCGAGGACGTGGCCGCCATGCTCTGCAAGCTCCTGGCGGGCCAAATTGAGAAGATGCTTCAGGCGAAGGAGTACCGCCAGGTGTGTGATCTCTATCAGGACGAATACCGCTACCTGAGCGATCCCAGGGAAGGGAAGGTTCTCTACCTGGCGGGGCAGGCCTTCGAGGCGCTGGGCCTGTTCGACCAGGCGGCGGTCGTCTACTACCGGGCGCTTGCGGGGGAGCTGACCCCCGAAGAGAAGGATGACCTCTACCTGCGCCGGGCCCGGGTGTACCTGGCCGAGGGCGATCTGAAAGCAGCCGAGCGGCTGCTGAACTATCTGCGCGACCTGTATGCCGGCAAGAAGGAGCTCGGCCCAATTCTCGCGCTGAGCGGTCGATTGCGGGAAGCGCAGGGAAAATCCGCCGAGGCGGCAAACTTCTATGGGCAGGCCTGCGGGGCCGCCAAGTCCGTAGAAGGGGCATCCTCCTGCCTCGCGGAGGTGCGGTTGCTGCTGCAGCTTCACCGGCTGGCGGAGGCGGGTGCGGCCCTGGACCGCTCCCGGCAGCAGGGCCGGATGACTCCGGAAGCTCTGCAGCAGGGGCTCGGAATGCTGGGCGATGCCTGGCGCGCTCAAGGGAACGCGGAGCAAGGGGCGGCGGCGTATGAGGCGGCCCTCGCCGCCGGGCTGCCCCAGGAGGGGCCAGAGGCCCAGAGAATGCACTTGGGCCTGGGCGATCTCTGCCTGAAGCTGGGCCGGACCACGGAAGGAATCGCCCATTACCAGAAGGCGCGCACCGGTCCCGACCCCCTGCTCTCCCGGAGTGCCGAGGAGGGACTCCGGCTGGCGGGCATCGAAAAGGGGGTGGTGGCGAGCCGTTCCCTTGGCCCGGAGGCCCACGGCACGCCATGACCGGGAAAATGTTCGAAGAGGCCGGAGAGCTTCGGGACCTGCTGTTCACCATGATGGAAAGCCTTCCCGGCGGGCTGCTGCTCGCCGACCGGCAGGGGGTGCTCCTGGCCGCCAACCGGAAAGCGGGGGATCTCCTGGGCCTTGCGGGCACCTCGCTCCAGGGCCGTTCCTGTTATCAGCTCCTGGAGCAGGTCCTGGGCATGCCGGCGGACCAGACCGGCCCCCTGCGGCGCCCGGGCGGGCGTCTGACCTGGGCGGCCGGGCCAGGGCGGAAAAAGGGAGCGGTCCATCTGGCCATTTCCCGGCATGAGCTCCAGAGTCCCTTCCAGCGGCTCGCCGGCTTTTTCCTGGTGGTGGAGGACATCACCTACCTTCGCATGATGGAGGCCGGGCTGGAGCGCCAAAAAAGGTATGCCGCCATGGAAGAGATGGCGGTCCACATGACCCAGGAGCTGAAGAACCCCCTCGGAAGCCTGGAGCTCTCCGCCTCCATCCTCAAGCGGGAGCTGCGGGAGGACCCCGACAACGAACGGCTCGCGGGGCAGATGCTGCGGGCGATCCGGACCATGGACCACCTGCTGGACAATTACGTCACCTTTTCCAGCCTGCCGGCCCCGGTCCCCGCCCGGATCGATGTGCGGGCGTGGCTGGAGAGGACGGCCGCCAGGCTCGAGGAAGCCGCCAGGGAGAAGGGAATCTCCTGTGTGCGCCGCTACGGCCACCAGCGGGAAACCATCGTCGGCGACCCCGAGCTGCTTCACCAACTCTCATTGAACCTGGGCTTGAACGGACTGGAAAGCATGACGGCCGGGGGCGAGCTGCGGATCGAGACCGGAACGGCCGCCCCCGCCGCCGGGCGGGCCGGCTTTCTGGAAGTGAAGTTCATCGACCGGGGATGCGGTATCCCCGAGGAGCTCCAGGAAAGGATTTTCGATCCCTTTTTCACTACCAAGGACCGGGCCGGCGGCCTGGGGCTCGCCATCGTGCACCATATCACCGAGGCGCACGGCGGGTTGATCCAGGTGGCGAGCCGCCCCGGTCACGGCACCACCGTTTCCGTGCTCCTGCCGGATGGGGGAGGCAGGGTAAAGGGTGAAGGCTGAAAGGCTTGAGGCTGGAGGTGGAGGCAAAGGCAGGGCCTCCAGCCTCAAGCGAAGCGCTCCTCCAACCCTATCTCTAGCAGGCATAAGTCGGGTTAGCGCAGCGTAATCCGAGAAAGAAGGCAAAAGAAGCCCTATGGCGGAAAAGACGCGCAAGATCCTGGTGGCCGACGACGACCAGAGCATGCGGATCGCCCTGTTCGAGGCGTTGACCCGCAACGGCCACCATGTGGTCCTGGCCGAGGACGGGCAGATGGCCCTGGAGCTGGCGGAAAAAGAGCCGCCCGCCCTGGTGATCGCCGACATCAAGATGCCCCGGCTCGACGGTCTCGAGCTCCTGCGCCGCCTGAAGGAGCGCTCTCCGGAGCTGCCGGTCATCATCATCACCGGCTACGCGACGGTCAATTCGGCGGTGGAGGCCCTGAAGCACGGGGCGAGCGACTACATCCTCAAGCCGTTCCCTGTGGAGGTCATCGAGGACACCGTGGCCCAGGTGCTCGATCGGCCGCCGGCCGCCCCGGGCGAGGCACCGCCCCTGCGCCGGAAGGCCGATGACCGGTTCGCCAAACCCCTGATCGGCCGCCACCAGAAGCTCCTCCAGATGCTGGAAAAGGCCAGGAGCGTGGCCTCGAGCAAGGCCACCGTCCTGATCCTGGGCGAGTCGGGGACAGGCAAGGAGGTGCTGGCCCGCTTCATTCACCAGGAAAGCGATCGGGAGGGAGGACCGTTCGTGGCCCTCAACTGCGCGGCGCTCCCCGAAAACCTGCTGGAAAGCGAGCTCTTCGGCCACGAGCGGGGGGCGTTCACCGGCGCGGTGGCCACCAAGAAGGGCAAGTTCGAGCTGGCGAGCGGCGGCACCCTGCTCCTGGACGAGATCGGCGAGATCCCCCTTCACCTGCAGGCCAAGCTGCTGCGCGTCCTGCAGGAAGAAGAGGTGGACCGGCTCGGCGGCCGGGGGCCCGTGCGGATCGACGTGCACGTGCTGGCCACCACCAACCGGGATTTGGCGGAGATGGTGAAGGAGGGCACTTTCCGGCAGGACCTCTTCTACCGGCTCAACGTCATTCCCCTGCGGCTGCCCCCGCTCCGGGAGCGGAAGGATGACATTCCGCTTCTGGCGGAGTTCTTCATCGACAAATACTGCCGCCTGTACGCCAAGCCCCGCAAGCGGCTGTCCAGGGAGGTGCAGCGGCTCTTCCTGGCGAGCGACTGGCCGGGCAACGTCCGGGAGATGGAGAACCTGCTCGAGAGGGCGGTGCTCCTGTCCAGGGGCGACGAGCTGCAGCCGGGCGACTTCTGGGAGGAAGAAGAAATTTCCCGGCAAAATCCGCCGCCAGCCTTGGACCCTGGCGCGGCCCCGGACTCCACGGCGGGGGGGGGCGCCGGTTCCGGGCCGGTGCCGGAGCTCAACGGGACCAGCCTGCGGGAAATGGAGCGGCAGATGATCATGTCGGCCCTTCGGAAAACTGACGATAACCGAACCCATGCCGCCAAAATGTTGGGCATCAGCGTCCGCACCCTCCGCAATAAGCTGCAGGAATACCGGAGCCAGGGCGGCCTGGAGTAGGAGCCGCTTTTTTTTAGACAACTCTTTGTTTTTTCAATCAATTTACTTCCGCTTTCCTTTTTTCCTGTCCGGCCCTTTTTTCTTCCTTCCCTGCTTGGCGGCAGGTGGCACCTGTTTTGCAGTGAAAACCGGCAGCAAGAAACCGGATCAACGCCATTTTCATGGCAGGAGGGTGGAAATGCCCATCAACAAGCTGTTCGGCGGCAACATCAGCTTGGCCGGCAAGGCCCTGGATCTCCGGATGGAGCGCCAGGGCCTCATCCAGTCGAACATCGCCAATCTGGAAACCCCGGGCTACCGGGCCAAAGAGCTGCCGTTCGCCCGCGTTCTTCAGAGCATGACGGCAGGAACGGGCGAGCTGGTCAGGACCAACCCCCGCCACATCGCCCCCGACCCGGTGGAGGCCCAGACGAGCCGATTCGTCGAGGAAGGAGGGCCGGTCGATCTCGACGAGGAGATGGTCAACCTTTCGGAAAACCAGCTGATGTACCAGGTCGCCACCCGGATCGTCGCCAAGAAGCTCGAAGGAATCCAGTATGCCATCGATGAAGGAGGCAAATAATGGATGTGATGACCGCGTTGAAGATCAGCGGCTCCGCCCTCAAGGCGGAGCGGACCCGCCTGAACGTGGCGGCCATGAACCTGGCTAACATGGAGACCACCCGGACGATCGAGGGCGGGCCCTACCGGGCCAAATCGGTGGTGTTCGCGGCCAAGCCGCTGGAAGACGACTTCGGGGGGCGGCTCGCCGCCGCGTCCGACAACCTGCGCCAAGTGGAGGTGGCGGAGGTGGTGGAGGACAAGACCCCCTTCCGGGAGGTATACGATCCCGGCCACCCCGATGCGGATGCCAATGGGATCGTCCGCTACCCCAACGTCGATCTCAACGAGGAGATGGTCGATATGATGGCCGCCCAACGGGGCTACGAGGCGAACGTCTCCGCCATGGATGCCGCCAAGACCATGGCCCTGCGGGCCCTCGACATCAGCCGCTGATGACGGGAAAGCTCATCATGGGTGGGGAAGCGATCGGTTTGGCCGCTTCCTCCCTGAACCGTCAAGATTCTGATCACCGATAGGAGACGACAATGGCCAACCTGCGCATCGGAAGCCCCACGGGACCTGCCGTTGGACCAACCGCCCCCGGATCCACTGCCAAAACCAGCGATCCCACCGGGTTCGGGGACATCCTCGAGAAGTCGATCTCGGCGGTGAATTCCCAGGCCCAGGAGGCCGACGAGCTGGCCGCCGGGCTGATGAGCGGCCGCCATGCCAACATCCACGAAACCATGATCGCCATGGAAAAGGCCGACATCTCCTTCCGGCTGCTCACCAAGGTGCAGAACAAGGTGATCGCCGCTTACGAAGAGATCCAGCGCCTGCAGCTGTAACTCAATGAAGAGTGAAGAATGAAGAGTTAAAAAAGGATTTCCATTCTTAATTCTTCATTCTGGAGAACCATCGCCATGGCAAGCAATCTGGCGGAGCAGGTCCTGGCCGCCCTCAAGGGCCTG
>JAJYKH010000199.1 GCA_021788685.1 Deltaproteobacteria bacterium
TTATTGTTCTTGTCGCCCGGGGAAAAACCCCGTGCCGAGCACGAACACCTCCCGGCTCTCCGGCCGGGAGCTCTTCGGCTTCACGATGCGGACCGCCCCGAACCGGGTGCGGACCTCCTCGACATACTCCTTGAAATCCTCGCCTTCGAAAATCTTGCAGTAGAGCGCCCCCCCGGGGGCGAGCAGCTCCGCCGCGATGGCCAGCACCTGCCGGGCCAGCTCCAGGGAGCGCTGCTCATCGGTGACCCTGCTGCCGGTGGTCCGGGGGGCGGCATCGCTGAGCACCACCTGGAACCGGGGCGCGATGTCCCGGACGGCGGCGATGAAGTCCGGGGCGGTGATGTCGGCGGTGAGCCAGCGGATGGGGGCGCCGCCCTCCACCTGCCGCCCGCCGCTCCGCTGGAGGTCCGCCCCCACCACCAGCCCGGCGGGGCCCAACGTGCGGGCGGCGTACAGCGACCAGCTCCCCGGGTGGCACCCCAGGTCCAGGACCTTGTCCCCCTTCGTGAGGAACCGGTATTTGTCCTGGGCCTCCTGCAGCTTGTAGACCGACCGTGCCGGATACCGCTCCTGCTTGGCCTTCTTGAAGTAGTGGTCCTGAATTTTGCGCACGGAGGCCCGGGTTGCCTTCTTTTGAGGGAAAACAACCAAAATTAGCCCATTCGCGGGAGAAAGACAAGAGAATTCAAGGCAGGCAGGCCGCTGCCGGCCCGGTACGGGAGGGTCATTCCTTCCAGAGGGCGAGTGCTTCCTGGTAGACCGCGGAGCGGGAGAGCCCCAGCTCTCCGGCGGCCCGCTTCACCGCATCCCGCAAGGTGAGCCCGCTTTCACGGCAGGAGATCAGCAGCCCACGGAGATCGCCGCCGCGCGCCCCCCTCTCCTCCCGGGCCCCTGCCACTGCCACCACCAGCTCGCCCTTGACGGTTTCCCGGTCTGCGAGCCAGGCGAGGAGGCCGGAGAGGCTTTCACCCCGGATCTCCTCGTGCACCTTGGTCAGCTCGCGGGCCGCCAAGGCCTCCCGGTCGCCCAGCAGCTCCAGGCAGTCCGCAAGGGACGACCGGGCCCGGCGGGGGGATTCGAAGAAGACGAGGGCCTGAGGGATTCCGGCGAGCGAGGCCAGGAGCTTGCGACGCTCACCGGCCCGGGAGGGCAGGAAACCGAGGAAAAGAAACGGGGTGAACGGCCGCCCGGCGACGCTGAGCAGGGCGGTGAGGGACGACGGCCCCGGAATCGGCACCACGGGGATTTCCTGTGCCCGGCAGAGCTCCACGAGGACGGCCCCCGGGTCGGAGACCCCGGGGGTCCCCGCATCGGAGACCAGGGCCACGTCCCGGCCGGCGAGGAGATGGCCCACGATCTCCCGGCCACGCTCCGCCTCCTTCTCCCGGTAGTAGCTCACCACCGGCGTGCCGATCCCGTAACGGGTCAGGAGCTTCCGGGTGCAGCGGGTATCCTCGGCGGCGATCAGGGCCACCTCCTTCAGCACCCGCACGGCGCGGAGGGTGATGTCCTCGAGGTTGCCGATGGGAGTGGCGACTACGTACAATGTCCCGGGGCCGGCCAGGGAGGCGGCCGGCGCCTCGCCTCCTATGCGGGCCTGGGACTGCGGCCGCTCAGATGTTTTCTTCCGGGAGGACAAGCTCGAACCGTGTCGCGCCCGGGCGGGAGGCGCAGAGCACCTCCCCGCCGCAGCCGGCCATCATTTTTTTCACCAGATAAAGGCCCACGCCATCGTGCCCGGGCTTGGTGGTGAAAAAGGGATCGAAGATGCGCGGCAGGTCGGCCGCGGGAATGCCGGGGCCGTTGTCCTCCACGGAGAGGCGAAGCACGCCCCCTTCCGCCTTTGCCTCGATAAGAAGGCGCGGCTTTCCGGCCCCGCTCTGCAACGCTTCGGCGCCATTGGCCAGGAGGGCGGAGATTGCCTGGTGCAGCTCGAGCGCCAGCCGTCGGATGAAAGGCAGCCCATCCGCGAGCCGCACCTCTTTTTCGACCTGATGCTTGAAGAACATGTCCGCCTGCCGGAAATCCACCTCGATCCGGATGAGGTCGGCCACGGTAGAGTCCGGCCCTCCACTGGTGAACGCCGGCAACAACCGGGCTCGGTGCAGGAGGTCCTGGGCGGCCTGCACCTTTTCCCGCATCTGCTCGCCCACCTTCACCCGGCTTTCGAGGGTCGTCCGGACCCGGGCGATCCTCTGCCTGAGATCGTCTTCGGAGACGTCCTCGGCGAGCAGCTTTGATGCCTGCTGAAAGGTCAAGGCGAACAGCTCGCTTTGCATGGAAAACGCCTGGACGATCCCGTTCAGGTTATGGAGCAGCCCCCGGAAGAGCCGCCCCACGGCGGCATCGGCTTGCTGCCGGAAGTAGGCCTTTTCCCATTGGTTGATCTCGGAGTCGCTCATGCTGGTTCTCTCTCCATCAAGGGGCGCCTCTCCTCTATTTTAACGGCAAACCGTAATCAATCACAGGGCTCCAAGCCAGCGATGGCGGTATTTGCAAGCGGTCACAGAGTGCCGCAGATTAGGTCCTTCTTGTCCGAAGGACTTAGAAGGCCTATCCAGAATACTGGGCCCGCGGCATCGGCTTGCGAGCTATCCCAGCGGCGCTGGATAAGAGCCTCTATGCCCGTTGGGCAAGAGGCTCTGAACATCGGTATGCGAACTGGCCGATAACAAAGCAGATGTGGTGCCCTGTGACCGGTTACGGCAAACCTACTCCGAACCCAGGGAAGAAGCCAAGGGCAAAGTGAACAAGCCTGACCTGCCGGGCGGAGGCGCAGTTGTGAAGGCTCCCGTGTGCGAGGCCCCTTTCCTCCTGGCTGCCCCTTCGCCTTCCGCGAATGAGGCTTGACAGCCGGCCTCAAGCTCGGTATCTGATCAATTATCCTCCTCACCCGGGACCCCACCCAAGGAACCCCTGATCATGTCCGCTCTCCTCGCCGTTCTCCATGCCTCCTGGGACATTCTCCGGGAGTCCTCCGTCTACATCGTGCTCGGCCTGCTGGTCGGCGGCCTTCTCAAGGTCTTCCTGTCGCCGGCTTACGTGGCCGATCACCTCGGAACCGGCCGCTTCAGCTCGGTGCTCAAGGCCGCGCTCATCGGCATCCCGCTCCCCCTCTGCTCCTGCGGGGTGCTGCCCGCGGCGGCGGCCATCAAGAAGCAGGGAGCGAACAATGGCGCCACCGCCGCCTTTCTCATCGCCACCCCCGAATCCGGGGTGGATTCGATCAGCATCACCTATGCCCTTCTCGATCCGCTGATGACCATCGCCCGGCCGGTGGCCGCCCTCGTGACCGCCGTCTTCGCCGGCGTCACGGAAAACCTCTTCAATCCGCCCCGGCAAACAGCCGGGCCGCAGCCCTTACGCCCCTGCCCGGTCGACGGCTGCTGCGATGGGACCGACTGCTCCCCTGCCGAGCATGCCAATCATCATTCCTTCTTCGAAAAAATCCGGATCGGGCTCAAATACGCGGTGACTGACCTGTGGGGCGATCTCGCCGGCTGGTTTTTCGTGGGGCTTCTGCTTGGAGGCGCCATCACCGCCCTGGTGCCGGAAAACCTGATCACCTCCTACCTGGGAGGCGGATTGGCCTCCATGCTGATCATGCTCGCGGTGGGCATCCCCGTTTACATCTGCGCCACCGCCTCCACCCCGGTGGCCGCCGCCCTCATCCTCAAGGGCGTGAGCCCCGGAGCGGCCCTGGTGTTCCTGCTGGCGGGCCCGGCCACCAACATGACCTCGCTGGCCATGGTGACCGGTCTTCTCGGCAGGAAGGCCACCCTGCGCTATCTGGCGGTTCTTTCCCTCGTCTCCCTGGGGTGCGGCCTGCTCCTCGACCGCCTGTACCATGCTTTCGGCCTTTCCGCCCGGGCGATTGCCGGCCACGCGGCGGAAATCGTTCCCCCACCCGTCGAGATCGCGGGCGTCCTCATCCTGTCGGCTCTCACCCTGGTCTCCCTCCAGCGGTATCTGCGCGCCAAGACGGCCGGGCGGAAATCGCCGCCCGACTCCTCCGGCTGCGGCTGCTCGGGGGGCCAGTGCGGCGGCAAGACCACCGCTCCCTTCCCGCGCCTGTAGTCTGTTCAAACCTACTGTTCCTGAGGGCGCTTTCACCCTGCCGATAAATGCAAGCCCTCCCTGCCGCGCAAGATCCGGAGGCCGGTCTCTCTCGATCCCTTTCCCCCCTTCCCTTGAGCACAAAGGGCAACCACCGCCTTGCCGGAATGGCCGTTTGGGTTCGTTCCGATTGACCGCCCATCAATGGGCTCAATGGGGAGGAGCCACTGGCCCCCACAACCTGACCCGGTTCCGTCCCTCCTCCTTGGCCATGTACAGGGTGGTATCCGCCGTTTCGATCATTTCTTCCAGCGTTTCATACCGGCCAAAGTCGGAATGGCAGAGCCCGATGCTCACCGTGAGCCGGATGGTGGCGAATCCGAGGTCGAAGTCGGTCCTTTCAATTTGCTGCCGCACCCGGTCCAGCACCGCCTCCGCGTGCTCCCCGGCCATGTTGGCGGCCAGGATGCAGAATTCCTCCCCGCCATAGCGGCTCACGATGTCGGTCGCCCGGAACCGTTCCTTGAGAAGGGTGGCCAGCTGCTTGAGCACCAAGTCGCCCGCCTCATGGCCGTATGTGTCATTGATTCTTTTGAAATAATCGATATCGATCATGGCCACCGCCAGGCTGATGTGCCCCCGCCGCATGCCGGCAAGCAGCTTGCGGCCGAGCTCGAAGAAATACCTCCGATTGTAAAGGCCGGTCAGGTAGTCAGTATTCGAGCTGTTGCGGATGGTTTCGATGTATTCGAGGAGATCGACGTTCTGGGTGACCCGGCAATAGAACTCTTCGCTCACAAACGGTTTGGTGATGAAGTCGTTCGCCCCGTTCTTGAGGAACATCGCCGGCAGGTTCGCTTGCTGCCGGCCGGAAATGCCGATGATCGCCACCTCCTCCTTGCTGTGCCAACGGCGGATCTCGCGGGTGAGCTGAATCCCGTCCAGGCGCGGCATGTAATAGTCGACGATGACCAGCTTGATTCCGGGGTTGGCCTCGAAAACTGCAAGGGCCTCCTGACCATCTTTGGCATAGAAGACGTTGTATTTGTGAATGGTGAGGAGGTTGGCGATCTCGAGGCGGGACGATTCGGAATCGTCCGCCACCAGCACATCGATAAAGCGGTTGCGGAACAGCCGCCGGACGAGGGAGACCAGGTAGTCGATACTGGCGGGGTTGTCCTTGAGAACGTAATCGACGATCATCTTCGACCAGAAGCTCTCATGAAGCTCACGGTCGAGGCGCCCCGCGAAAATGATGACCGGCACCCCCCGGGAGAGGACGAAATCGACGATTTCGCCGCTGCGGGTGTCGGGCAGGGTGAGATCGAGGATGGAGAGGCAGTACGGCTCCCCAATGCCGAGGGCACGGACGGTTTCCTGGAAAGTCTGCACCCAGTGCACTTTGATCCCGAGGGTGCTCTGGATCTTCCCGCGGACCAGGGTGCCGATGGCGCGGCTGTCTTCGACCAGAAGGATCTGTTCCATGAGGCACCGACCACGACTTATTCTGCAACACAAACCCGACGAAGATATCCTTTTCTCCTCGATTTGGCTAGCAGGCAGGGAGGGAAAGCGGGAGCGGTCAAAAAAAAACGGTTCCCTTGGAGGGGAACCGTTTC
>JAJYKH010000002.1 GCA_021788685.1 Deltaproteobacteria bacterium
AAAGAAACCTGTCCATGCCTTCCCCCTGCCCAAGGAGCAGGAACCCCAACCCCTTATTTCTGCTCGCCGCCGGGCTGCTGGCCTCCGGTCTGGCCGGGCTGCTGCCCCGCGGGCGGCTGCTGCTCAGCAGGCGGCTGGCCGGCGGGCGGCTGCTGCTCGGCAGGCGGCTGGGCCTCGGGCGGCTTCTGCTGCTCGGCAGGCGGCTGGGCCGCGGGCGGTTGCTGCTGCTCCTGGGGCGGTTGGCCCTGGGGCTGGCTGACCTGCCCTTGTTCGCCCTTCTTGCAGGCGAATAGGGCGAGACCGACAAAGGCGCAAATCAGAAAATAGCGTTTCATAGTGTCCTCCTCAAAAATGAGCGTTGATCTTGGGTGTCCTGCAGCCAGGTTTGGGAATCGATGCATCCTTGGCGGGAGGCCGGAGGGCGCATGCGGGTGTTAGGATACGAATCGGGAAACCATCCTCGTTCCGCTGCTTCTCCCGGAACCGGGACCAAATCCCGGTTACTGCAAGCTTTGCGGCCGATCTGGCCGAATTTTTCCTTAACTTATTATAGGGAAACGAGATGGGCGCGAAAAGCCAAAAGAATAATATTCAAAAAAAAACGGCCTAGAGCGCTCACAACGGTCCGCCCCGGCCGGCATGCAGGGCTGCTCACGACATTGTGACGTCCATCATGGTTTTTTCTTCCAGAGGCTCGCCAGGTACTCGTACAGCTTTCCTGCCTGCACGTCCGAAATGTCGCTCGGGAGGAAGGGGGGCATGGGCGCTTTGGGCTTGCGGATCCAATCGATAAAGGTTTTCTGGGAATCGAGCTTGTCGGAGCCGATGATCGCCATTTTCGGCTTGAGGATGTTTCCCCCGTAAGGATGGCATCCCGTACAGTTGTGAAGGAAGATCCGTTGCCCCTCCTTGAACGGCGTCCCCCGAGGCGCCCGGTTTCCAAAGACGATCTCCGCCCCGAAGTAGCCCAGCGCGGTGACGTTGACCACCGCCAGGCAGCAGACGAGCACCAGGGCCGTCGACCGGCCGGGCCGCCTCGCCACCGCCGTCCCGAGGATCAGGACCAGGAAGAGGAAAGCGGCCAGACCGACCTTCACCTTGATGGGAAAGAGCCAGGCCCCGCCGTAGAACTCGAACCAGTCCATGACCGCGGCGAGCACGGTGGGGAACACGAACGCCAGGGCGAGGAGCAACGAGTGGTAGGCCGATACCCGCAGCTGGTCCTTTTTGAGAACGACCGCCCCTAGAGAAAAGACGAGCGCCGCCACCGACAGACCGATGGGCATGTTGACCATGGTGGGGTGGAGGGGATGGGTGTACCCCAGGGCGTTGTCGAGGAAATCATAGAAGCCTTCGAACATGCCTCTCTCCCAGCCTCGGCGGTTGCGGCGGACCGCCTCTGAGATGGACTTGATCGCGCCGAAGCATCCCCCGGATCCCGTGGTGCTTCAGAAAAGGGAGTCGATACCCTCAGGTTAGCGGAAGGAAGCAAAGCGGGTCAAGAAGCGGGCCCGAATCCCCCTTTCCGCCTCCCTTCCCCAAGACCGCCCTTCATCATTCCCATTTTCCGCGGGGGAAATGGACTCCGGGATCATGACGAATCGAAACGAAGGGCGGCCCTTGCCATCGTCAGGATGCTTGCCCCAGCCCCGGCCGGCCCCTATACTGGTGGAAACGTAGGCCCTCCAAACCGGGCTCCCTGCCTATCTCCCGGGACCCGCACCAGAAGGGAGGAAGCTTGAAGAATCGCCTGCCCTGGCTCTTGTGTCTCCTGCTGCTGCCCCTCCCCGCGCTTCTCGTCACCTTTGGCGCGGGCGGGGAGGACACCCTGCGCTACGCCTGCCGGGTCAAGGCCACCTACCCCCATGATCCGGCGGACTCGGTCCAGGGGTTGCTCCTCGCCGGCCAGACCCTCTACGAAAGCACCGGGGGGTATGGGACCTCCTCGGTCGCCAGCAAGGAGCTGGCCACCGGCCGCTGTCTGCAGCGCCGCCCGCTGGCCGGCGAGCTGTTCGGCGAAGGCCTCGCCCTCCAGGGGGGATCCCTCTACCAGCTGACCTGGAAGTCCGGCCGGGTTTTCCAATACAATCCCGCTGACTTCCGGCTGGTGGCGGAGCATGCCATTCCCACCCAGGGCTGGGGGCTCGCCGCCATGGGCGACCGGCTGGTCCTGAGCGACGGCTCGGCGGTGCTCCACTTTTATGCCCCACAAGGGTTCCGGGAGATCGGCCAGGTCACGGTGACCGAACGGGGCCGGCCGGTCACCGGCCTCAACGAGCTGGAGTGGGTGGATGGCCTCGTCTACGCCAATGTCTATCCCACCGCCGAGATGGTGATGATCGATCCCGCCACCGGTCGGGTGACGGGACGGGCCGACCTGGGCGGCCTGCTCGCCGCGGCCGACCCGGAGGGAAAGGCGGGGGTGCCGAACGGCATCGCCTACGATCCCCAGGCGGGCCGGCTGCTGGTGACCGGCAAGCGCTGGCCCCTCCTTTTCGAGATCGAGCTGGTCCCCGAGCTCCCCTGAGAAGCGCCAGCTCCCCGCCGCGGCGCCCGCCGGATTCGCAGCCGGCCGGCTCACCCCTCCTTTTTTTTCAGCCGGTTCATGAAGGGCCCGATGAGGTCCACCGGCACCGGGAAGATGATGGTGGAGTTCTTCTCCGCGGAGACCTCGGTCAGGGTCTGGAGGAGCCGGAGCTGGAGCGCCCCGTTCTCGGAGGAGATGATGTGGGCGGCCTCGGACAGCCGTTCCGCTGCCTCGAACTCGCCCTGGGCGTGGATGACCTTGGAGCGGCGCTCCCGTTCCGCCTCCGCCTGCCTGGCCATGGCCCGCTGCATCTCGGACGGCAGATCCACGTCCTTCACTTCCACGTTGGAGACCTTCACCCCCCAGGGCTCGGTCTGGCTGTCGAGGATGGTCTGCAGCTCCTGGTTGATCTTGTCCCGGTGGGCGAGGAGGTCGTCCAGCTCCAACTGGCCGAGGACGCTCCGCAGGGTGGTCTGGGCGAGCTGGCTGGTGGCGTAGAGGTAGTTTTCCACCTGGATCAAAGCTTTTTCCGGGGAAACCACCCGGAAATAGAGAACGGCGCTCACCTTCACCGAGACGTTGTCCTTGGTGATGACGTCCTGGGCGGGCACATCCATGGCCACGGTCCGCAGGCTCACCTTGACAAGCCGGTCCGCCATGGGGATGATGAACCGCATCCCCGGCCCCTTGACGCCGGCGAAGCGCCCCAGGCGAAAGATCACCCCCCGCTCGTACTCGTACAGGATGCGCACCGCGTTGAACAGGATGAACGCGGCGATGACCAGCACCGCCAGGCCGGCGACGACATCGGGGGAAAGCTCGGTTTGCATTGGGTCCTCCTTCGGTTCAGGTTTTTTCGGGACGCTTCACTTCGAGCTTCAGGCCTTCGGCCATCCGCACCACCTCCACTGCTTCGCCCTTGGCGATGGGCTCCTTGCTGAAGGCATGCCAGTATTCGCCGTGGACGAAAACCCGCCCCCGCTCGTGGACGCCGGTCACCGCCTCGCCCCGCTCCCCGGCCATCGCTTCCCGGCCGGCGCGGAAGGGGGAGCGCTGGGCGCGGGCGACCAGGGCGAGCACGAAGACGATGAAGCCAGCGGTCACCGCCAGGACGGCGGCGATGACCGTCCGGGAGATGCGGAGGAACGGCGCGGGGGATTCGATCAGCATGAGGGAGCCGAACGCCAGGGCGGTGAGGCCGGCAACCGTGAGCATGCCATGGGAGGCGATGCCGATCTCCAGGATGAAGAGGATGAAGGCCACCGCGATGAGCAGCGCCCCGATGGCATTGACCGGCAGGGCTTGCAGGCCGAAGAAGGCGAGCAGGAGGGCGATGGCCCCCACCGTGCCCGGGAGGACCGCCCCGGGGCTGGCGATCTCGAAGAAGATCCCGAGCATGCCCAGCATGAGGAGGAGATAGGCGACATCGGGGTTGCCCACGGCATCGAGGAGGTGACGGCTCCATCCCATCTCCACGGACTGGACCTCGGCCCCGGCGCTTCGCAGGGCGAGGGTCCGGCCGTTGCGGCGGTAGGGGCGGCCGTCGAGTTCCTTCAGCAGGGTGGTCCGGTCGGGGGCGATGAGGTCGATCACCTTGTGCTTCAGGGCCTCTGAGGCAGGGATGGAGACGCTTTCCCGCACCATCTTTTCGGCCCAGCCGGGATCGCGGCCCCGGGCTTCGGCGATGCTCCGGGCGTAGGCCACGGCATCATGGAGCACCTTTTCCGCCATCACCTTGCCCCCTCCTTCGCCGGGGCCGATGGAGACCGGGTGGGCGGCGCCGATGTTAGTGCCCGGCGCCATGGCGGCGAAGTCGGCGGCGAGGGTGATGAGGGCCCCG
Organism: Deltaproteobacteria bacterium; assembly: GCA_021788685.1. Lineage (GTDB taxonomy): Bacteria > Desulfobacterota > Desulfobulbia > Desulfobulbales > UBA5123 > JAJYKH01. The sequence continues at coordinate 4,368 of JAJYKH010000002.1, forward strand.
GCCGAGGCGGCCCGCGCCCCGGGGGGCGAAACGTAGACGATCACCGGCACCCGCGAGCCGAGGATCGCCTGGATGATCTCCCGCATGGAGCTGTCCAGGCCGCCCGGGGTGTCCAGCTCGATGAGGAAGGCGGCGTTCCCGGCCGTGTTGGCCGCGGCCAGCTCCCGGGTGACGAACCCGGCCTTCACCGGGTTGATGACCCCCACCACCTGCACCGCCCGGATCACCGGCCGAGAGGGAGGGTTCGGCGGGGCTTGGCCAAGGGCAAGGGCGGGCAGTAGGAGAGCCCAGAGGATGAGCGCCATGAGGCAGCCGGCCCGTTGCAAGGAAGCGGAGCGGTGTTGCCGGTCAGGACCGATTGCAGGTTGGACCATCACGGCGGGTTTCTCCCGGAAGAGTTGTCAGAGCACGAATCGCCGCATCGGAAGCGAAACGGCAAGGCGGGAAACTGCTCGAACCAGGAAAGCCGGAGGCGAGGCCGGCCATTGCGAGCCAAGGACGGCCGCCTGCCCCTTCTCTCATTATAATCGCATTGCCTTCCGGACCTTCCAATCCTTTGCAAGGTGAGCAGCGGTCAGAATTCCAGGCGATGGCCCTGCGGCATTATTTGCGGTGGTGGCTGAATGTTCAAAAATTGTAAGCCCCTGAAACCTGCTGAATGGCGGCTGAAGCCGGCCCCTTGGGAAAAGCAATTTGGACGTTGGACGTTTAACCACCGGAGCAATATCAGGTATTGCTGCCCATGTCTTGGCACGCTCAGCGGTGAGCTGCTTCGCTGCCCCGTGCAGATGATGATCGGAAACCAGTCAGCGAACCACGAACTTCCGGTGCAGTCCCCCGACCGCCACCTCGAATTCCCCCGGCTCCAGGATGGGGGTGCCGTTCCGGTCCATGAAGGCCAGGTCTTTGATGGGGAGGGAGAAGGAGACCCTGGCCTGCTCGCCGGGGGCGAGGGCGACCTTGCGGAACCCCCGCAGCCGCTTGACTGGCGGGGGGATGCTGGCCACCAGGTCGCTCACGTAGAGCTGGACGGTTTCCGTGGCGGGCCGGCGGCCGTCGTTGCGGACCGCGACCGACACGGTCAGCACGTCGGTAGCGGTAACCTGGGCCTTGTCGAGGGCAAGGCCGCTGTACCTGAAGCGCGAATAGGAAAGCCCGGCCCCGAAGGGAAACTCGGGGTCCTGGGCATACCCTTCGGAGATCTTGTGATCGTAGGTCCCGAGCCCGTTTGGTCCCCTCGGGTACGTGAAGGGCAGCCGGCCTTCCGGCCCGGCGTCCCCGAACAGGACGTCGGCGATGGCGTTGCCGCCCTCGTTGCCCGGCAGGTAGGCAAGGAGCACGGCGGCCATTTGGTCCACGAAGGGCCGGATGATCCGGGGCCGCCCCTCGGTCAGGACCAGGATGACCGGCTTGCCCGTGGCGGCCAGGGCTCTGGCCAGCGCCGTCTGGCTTTCCGGGAGGCTCAGATCGTCGATGTTGCCGAAGTTCTCCGCATAGGGCTCCTCCCCGAGGCAGAGGACTACCGCATCGGCCCGCCTGGCGGCCGCAACCTCCCGGCCAAGGTCCGCGGGCTCGTCGTACGTGGCGGCCACGTGCTCCACCCGGGCCGGACCCAGCTTGGCGGCAATCGCCTTCAGGATGGTGCTCTTATCCGCCGCGTACCGGTCGGTGTCCTGCCCCCTCCAGGTGTAGGTCCAGCCGCCGTTGAGCGCCGCCATGCTGTCCGCCCCGAAGCCGGTGACCAGGACCCGGGCGGTCTTGGGGAGCGGCAGGACGCTCTTCTCGTTCTTGAGCAGGGTGAGGGAGGCCCGGGCCGCCCGCCGGTTGAGGTCGGCGAACCGCTGGGAGCCGAAGTCGGGATAATCGCCGGCATTGGGCGGAGGGCCGGTCAGGAGGCCCAGATCGTACTTGAGGCCGAGCACCCTCCGGACCGCATCGTCGATCCGGGCCATGGGGACCTCCCCCTTTTTGACCAGATCGACCAGGAGGGTAGTGAAGTCGAGGTCGAAGGGGACCATGGCGAGGTCGAGACCGGCGTTGACCGCCAGCTTGACGGCCTCCCGCCGGTCCCGGGCCACATGGTGGCTATCGCTGAGGGAATAAACCGAGCCCCAGTCGGACATGACCACCCCCCGGAAGCCGAGGCTGTTCTTGAGGACGTCGGTGATCAGGTGGCGGTCGGCATGGACCGGCACCCCGTTCAGCTCGCAGTTCGCGAGCATCACCGCCGCGGCCCCCGCCTCGATGCCGGCGCGGAAGGGCGGGATGAAGTTTTCCTGGAGCACCACTTCCGGGACGGCGGCCGGGGTGCGGTCCTTGCCGGTCACCGGCATGGTGTAGCCCACGAAGTGCTTGAGGGTGGCCGCAACCCGGTACGGGTTGGCGAGGTTGTTCCCCTGGAAGCCGCGGACCATGGCCGCCCCGAGGCGGGAAGCGAGCAGGGTGTCCTCGCCGAAGGTCTCGTAGAAGCGGGAATGGACGGGGTTCCGCCCCAGGTCCACCGAGGGGGCGAAGACCAGGGGGATGAAGGCGGCGCGGGCCTCATAGGCGGTAGCCCGGGCGATCTCCCCCACCAGCCCGGGGTCCCAGGTGGCGGCGAGCCCGATCTGCTGGGGGAAGAGCGTGGCGCCGCAGGCATAGCTCATCCCGTGCACGGCGTCGATCCCGTAGAGGACGGGAATCTTGAGCCGGGTCCGGGCCGCGGCCGCTTCAATGCCGGTCACCACCGACCGCCATTCCGGAAGGGTGAGGGCATGGAGGCCGGTGTTGAAGATGGCCCCCACGTGGTGCTCGCCGATCGCGGCCCACAGCCGCTCCGGGTCCAGGCGGTGGGGCTCCTTCGTGCCGAAGGGCAGGGTCCCCTGGGCCACGGTGTTGAAGGTGAGCAGCGTCATCTGCCCCACCTTCTCGGGCAGGGTCATCGCGGCGAGAGTGCGTTCGATGGCCTGCTCGCGGGGAGGGAGGGTTCCGGCCCGGGCCGGAAGGACAAGGCAGCAGAGGAGCCCGCAAAGGGCGCAGAAGAAGCTTTTCATGGAATACTCAGGCCCCTCCCTCGGCCGCAACCGGTTCAGCGGCACGGCAATAGGGCGGCGTAGGTCTCGTCGATGTTTCTCTGCAGGGACCGCGCGGCGTTCATCACCTCTCCATTCACCCGGTATGCCCCGGCGATGTGATTAACGGCGATCTCACGGCTGTCCTCCTTTTCCCTTCCGGGCCAGAATCTCCCACTCGTAGATCTTGTCCTGGGCGCTGCGGGCGTCCTTGGCATCGGGCTCAAGCTGCAGGTACTGCTTCATGTAGGCGATGGCCCGTGGGTATCGTTCCATCTGGGCGGAGAGCAGGGCGAGGTTGAAATACGCCCCCGGATAGGCCACCGGGTCGACATCGAGGGCCGACTGATAGAGATCGATCGCCCCCGCGTAGTCCTTCCGCTCGCTGAGCGCGTTCGCCTGGACGATAAGCCGCCGCTGCTCCTCGCTCACCGCCGGCTTCACCGCCGCCGCCCGGTACTGGGCCGCCTTCTGCGCGAAATCGGCTGCGCGCACGCGCTCGCCCGCCTTCATGGCCTGCTGGATGGCGAAGAGGTCGTCGGCAAAGGCCGCCGCGTCGGCCATGGTTTCGAAGTGAAACGAGATGCCGCCCGGAAGGGAGACGACGTAGGGGCGCGGGTGGGTGTCCACCTCCCGCTGCGGCCCGCCGGGAAAGGTGACGGAGCCGACGCTGGCGGCCTCGGGCGGGGTGGTCTCCACCGTGAGCTTCGCGTCCGCCAAGTCGTCAAAGGGAGCGAAAATCTTGCCGTTCACCGTGATGCCATCACGATCGACGGCGTAGCTCTTGAAAACCGCATACATGGTCCGACCGCTCTCGTCGTTGAAAAGATAGGCCTTGCTGCCCGCGCCCCGGGCCAGGGCCAGCAGGTCCGCCAGGTGGGTGGCGCTCCCGGTGGTGGGAATCGCCGGATGGCCAACTCCCGGGGACCTCCCGTTCGCCCCGGAGAGCAGCTCCGCGAGGTTTCTCCGCGCCGCCTCGGGGCTGGCGATCTCGGGCCGAAGCTGAGGCAGATAGGGGCCGACGGCGGCCTCCGGGCCGCCCGGATTGGATGCGGCACAGCCGGAAAGCGCGGCCAGCAACATTGCGGCCGCCACGGCGATGAATCCTCTCCTCGCGAAATGCATGGATTTTGCTCCTTCTGAAATGAATGGACCTCCGGCCCCTGGGCGCTGCGCGTGTCCCCGGCATTGGGCGCAAAAAAAGGGGTTAACCCGATCGGCTAACCCCTCGTAAAACACTGGTCGGGACGAGAGGATTTGAACCTCCGACCCCCTGAACCCCATTCAGGTGCGCTACCAAACTGCGCTACGTCCCGACGCAAGATCTATTTCATTGTAAGTGATGACGACCCGCAGGAGAACGGGCTGCCCTTATTTAGCAGGAGCAGTCCCAGTTGTCAAGGCAATCCGCCCGGTTGCGGCCGGCTCATTTCTCGAGCAGCTTCCTGATCTCCTCCAGCTCGCTCCGGATTTCCTGGAGCAGGCCATCCGGCTCGGGGACCGCTTCCTCCCCGGGCTCGTCCTTCCCCCGCCGGCCCAGGAGCTTCCTGGCCCCGGCGATGGTGAACCCTTCCTCGTAGAGAAGCCGCTTGATGGCGAGCGCCGTCTCCACGTCGGCCCGGCGGTAAAGCCGCTGCTTGGAGCCGGCCCGGTGGGGCCGCAGCTCCTTGAATTCCGATTCCCAGTAACGCAGGACGTGCGGCTCGACGCCGGTGAGCTCGCTCACCTCGCCGATCTTGTAGTAGAGCTTGTCAGGAATGGGGTGCTCGCTCAAGCGTCCTCACCTTTCCTGCCCCCCTTGTGCCGGTCTTCAGTTGGCGTTCAGCTTCTCCCGCAGGATCTTGCTGGGCTTGAAGGAGATCATGCTCCGGGGGGCGATCTCCATGGAATCCCCAGTCCGCGGGTTGCGGCCCATCCGGGGTGACTTCTTCTTGACGGTAAAGGTACCAAACTGGACGAGTTTGACAAGCTCTTCCGCGAGCAGCGTCTGCTTAAGACTGGCGAACACGGTGTCCACCAGGTCGCCGGCGCTGCGCTGTGAAAAACCCATCGCCTCGTGAATGGCTTTCGCCAAGTCCTTGCGGGTGATGTTGGAACGCTTCACTCTTATCCCTCCCGAAGTTTCGCTTGAAAACGGTCGATGATCATGTCGCTGAGGCGCTGGTGCACCTTGCCCACGGCGCGGTCGTCCAGGGTGCGGTCGGCCGCCCGGTACGTGACGGCGATGGCCACGCTCTTCCAGCCGGCCTCAATGGACTTGCCCCGATAAACGTCGAACAGCTCCGCCTCCTCGACCAGGGGCTCGTTGGCCTCCCGGATGGCGGCGATGAGATCGCCGCCGCCCACGTTCTCCGGCACCAGGAAGGCAGCGTCCCACTTGACCGCCGGGAACTTGGGCAGGGACCGGAAGCCCTTGGGGGCCGGGGCGAGCGCACCCAGGCCGTCGAGATCGAGGTCGAGGAAATAGACCTCCTGCTTGATGCCGAAGCCCCTGCCCATCTCGGGGGCCAGCCGGCCGAAGCTCCCCAGCTCGCGGCCGTTGCCCGTGAGGCGCATGGAGCTGCCCGGGGCCGCGTAGCTCCGGGCCAGCGCCTCGGCTTCCAGCCGGACTTCCACCCGGAGCATGGCGAGGACCTGCTCCACCACCCCCTTGAGGTCATACAGGTCAACCGCCGCTTCCCCCGCATGGAGCCGGGGAGCGCCGGGATGCCTCCGGCCGCTCGCCACGGCCGTGAGCCGCAGCCGTTCCTCGGGCAGGCTCGCCTCGCCGCGGGAGAAGAAGCTCTTGCCGATCTCGAACAGCCTGATATCGGGGCTTTCGTGGTTGAGGTTGTGGCGAACGTTCTCGAGGAGCCCCGGGAGCAGGGTGGTACGGAGCACGGACTGCTCCTCGGCCAGGGGGTTCAGCAGCCGGACGAAGGCCCGGGCCGCGTCGTCGGCTGCGAGGCCCAGCAGATCGCAGTGCTGGGCGGCCACGAAGCTGTAGTTGATCGCCTCGGAAAAGCCGAGCGAGACGAAGAGGCGGGCCAGCTCCCGGTGCAGCTCCCGCTGCCGGTCCTGGGCCGGAAAGCGCATCGGCACCAGGGGCAGGGTGGTGGGAATGGTGTTGTACCCTTTGAGGCGGGCCACCTCCTCGATGAGGTCCACCTCCCGCTCCAGGTCCACCCGAAAGCTGGGGGGCCGAACCATGAGGGTGCCGGCGTCCTTCTCTTCGGCCGCGATTTCGATGGCGTTGAGAGCGGCGGCGATCTCCTTCCGGGTGTATACGGTGCCCAGCAGATCGTTGGTGCGCGCCACCCGCAGGGTGAGGAGCGGCGGCTCCGGGATCTCCGCCTTCCGGTCGATGCCCCCCGGCACTGGAGTGGCGCCGGCGATTTCCACCAGGAGCCGGGCCGCCCGCTCCAGGGCCTTGACCGTTCCCTGGGGGTCCACCCCCCGCTCGAACCGGTAGGAGGCCTCGGTGCTCATCTTGAGAGTGCGGGCGGTGCGGCGGACGCTCACCGGATTGAAGAAGGCGCTTTCAAGGAGCACCCGGGTGGTCGCCGGACCCACTTCGGAATTGGCCCCGCCCATGACTCCAGCCACCGCCACCGGCTTTTCGGCGTCGCAAATGAGGAGCATCTCGGGCTCAAGAGTCCGCTCCTGGCCGTCCAGGGTGGCGATCCCCTCCCCCGGCCGCGGCGTGCGGACAACGATGCGTTGGCCGGCCAGCCGGTCGAAGTCGAAGGCGTGGAGGGGCTGCCCGTATTCGAGCATCACGAAATTGGTGACGTCCACCACGTTGTTGATGGGCCGCACCCCGACCGCGAGCAGCTGCCGCCGCAGCCACCAGGGCGAGGGGCCGATGGTAATGCCGGTGAGGAGCCGCGCCGCGTAGCGGGGGCAGGCCACCGGGTCTTCCACCTCCACCCCGAAGGGGACATTGGTGCCGTCGAGCACCGGCAGGTCCGTCTCGGCGACCGGCGACGCCATCTTCCGGCCGGTGAAGCCCCCCACCTCCCGGGCGATCCCGAGGACGCTCGCGCAGTCGGCCCGGTTGGGGGTGAGGTCCACCTCGATCACGGTGTCCCTGAGGCCGAGGGCCTCTGCCAGGGGAGCGCCGCTGGCGAGGGAATCCGGCAGCTCCATGATGCCGCCCGCCTCCTCCCCCAGGCCGATCTCCCTGGCGGAGCAGAGCATGCCCTGGGACTCCACCCCGCGGAGCTTGGCCTTCTTGATGACTAGGCCCGAGGGCAGCTTGGCCCCGGGGAGGGCCACCGCGGTGGTGAGGCCGGCGCGCACGTTGGGGGCGCCGCAGACGATCTGTTTTTCCTCCGTGCCCACCTCCACCCGGCAGACGGTGAGCTTGTCGGCGTCGGGGTGGCGCTCCACGCCGAGCACCTTGGCGACCCGGACGTTGTCGAAGGTGGCAAACAGCTCCTCGACCGAGTCGACCTCCAGGCCGGCCATAGTCAGCCGGTCAGCCACCTGGGCGGGGGTGAGGCCGGGATCGATGTATTGCGTGAGCCAGCTGAAGGTGAATTTCATGGCGGATCAGAACTGGGCGAGGAAGCGCAGGTCGTTCTCGTAGAAGAGGCGGATGTCGGTGATGCCGTACTTGAGCATGGCGATCCGCTCGATTCCCAGCCCAAAGGCGAAGCCGCTCACTTCCTCGGGATCGTAACCCACCGCCTTGAAGACCTCGGGGTCGATCATCCCCGCCCCCAGGATCTCCAGCCAGCCGGTCTCCTTGCATACCCGGCAGCCCTTGCCGCCGCAAATGACGCAGGCGATGTCCACCTCGGCGCTCGGCTCAGTGAAGGGGAAGAAGCTTGGCCGGAAGCGAACCGCCCCCCCTTCCCCGAACATGCGGGCGATGAAGGTGGTGAGCACCCCCTTGAGATCGGCAAACGACACCTTCCGGTCCACCAGGAAGCCCTCCACCTGGTGGAACATGGGGGTATGGGTGATGTCGGAGTCGCAGCGGTAGACCTTGCCCGGGGCGATCATCCGCAGGGGCGGCTTTTCCCGCTCCATGGTCCGGACCTGCATGGGCGAGGTGTGGGTGCGGAGAAGCAGCGTCTCGTTGATATAGAAGGTGTCATGCATGTCCCGCGCCGGGTGGTGGGGCGGGATGTTGAGGGCCTCGAAGTTGTAGTAGTCCATCTCCACGTCGGGCCCTTCCGCCACCGCAAAGCCGAGCCCGGCGAAGACACCGCACACCTCCTCCATGACCTGGGTGACCGGATGGAGGCGGCCGAAGGGGACCAGCCGGCCGGGAAGGGTCAGGTCTTCCCGGGGACCGCCCGCGCCGCCGGCCCGGGCGGCCAGCTCCTGGCTCTTCGCCTCGAAGGCGGTCTCCAGCTCCTGGCGGACGTCGTTGGCGAGCTTGCCCAGCCGAGGCCGCTCCTCGGCCGCGGCCTGGCCCAGCATGCGCATGAGGCCGGTGAGCTGTCCCTTGCGTCCCAGGTACTTGACCCGGAAGGTTTCCAGCTCCCCGGCCTCCCCGAGCGCCGCCAGGGCGGCCAGGGCCTCGGCTTTCAGGCGGAGAATCTCTTCTTCCATGGAAGAGGAAACGGCCCGGGGATCAGGAGAGCTTGTCGGAGGCCAGCTTGACGACGGACGCGAAGGCCTTGGGATCGAGAATGGCCATGTTGGAGAGGACCTTGCGGTCCAGCTGCACATTGGCCTTCTTCAAGCCTCCCATGAGCCTGCTGTAGGAAATGCCCAGCTGCTTGGCGGCGGCATTGATCCGGGCGATCCACAGCTTGCGGAAGTCGCGCTTGCGGGTCCGCCGGTCGCGGTAGGCATAGGTGAGCGCCCGGTCCACCGCCTCGGTGGCGCTCCGGAACAGCCGGGAACGGGCGCCGCGGTAGCCGCTCGCCATCTTGAGAATCTTGTTTCTGCGCCGACGCGCCTTGAAACCACGTTTGACTCTAGGCATCGGTATGTCTCCTGAGCTGCTTGGTTGGGAACTGATTCGCACTACGGCCCGGCGCCGGCCCGGGGGCGGCCACCGGTGCTGCAGGTCCTGCGCACGGCTGCCGAGCCGAGGACGGCGGAGGCGGGGCTGCCCGCCGCCGCTTCACAGGTAGGGGAGGATGCGCCGGATCCCCTTCAGGTTGGCGCTGTCGACCAGCTCGCCCTTGCGCAGGTTTCTCTTCTGCTTGGTGGTCTTGGTGGTCAGAATATGGCTGGTGAACGCCTTGGCGCGGGCGATCTTGCCCGTGCCGGTCGCCTTAAACCGTTTGGCCGCCCCGCGGTTGGTTTTCATCTTCGGCATGACATCTTCTCCCGATCTGTAAGACCTGTAAAAAATCAAAAATACGGAAACTCCTCTCCACCGGAAGAGGAGATCCTTCGTTCCGTGTCGTGAAAGCCCTCCGGGGAGGCGGCCTTCTCAGCTCTTCGCGCCCACCAGCATGCTCATCTGCCGGCCTTCCAGCTTGGGGGCCTGGATGATGACCGCCACGTCGGCAAGGTCTTCGGCCATGCGGTTGAGCACCTCGACGCCCATGGTGTCCGCGTAGACGATCTCGCGGCCCCGGAACCGGAGGGTGATCTTAACCCGGTTCTTCTGCTCGAGGAACTTGCGGATATTTTTCAGCTTGAAGTCGAGGTCGTGCTTCTCGGTCTTGGGCCGGAGCTTGATCTCCTTGACCTCGATGACCGATTGCTTCTTCTTCGCTTCCTGCTGCTTCTTGCTCTGCTCGTACCGGTACTTGCCATAATCCATGATCCGGCAGACCGGCGGCTTGGCGGTGGGGGAAACCTCCACCAAGTCGAGGCCCGCCTCCACGGCGATGGCCAACGCCTGGCGGGGATGCATCACTCCCAGCTGCTTGCCCTCGTGGTCGATCAACCGGACCTCGTCGGTCCGGATCTGCTCGTTGATCCTGGCGCGGACCTCCTGCGGGCCCTCGGGTTTCTTCTTGCCTTTAATGTTGGACCTCCATACGTGGGGGGTTCGATCGCCTCCCGGCACGCCCGGGGAATCAATTAGAGTAACTGAATTATTCGGAATTTGCAAGCGCTGCCGCTTGCCGTCCCTGCGCGCATTCCCCGCGGACCAGCGCGGCGAAATCGGCCACCGCCATGGGAGGCAGGTTCTTGCCGTCGCGCAGCCGGACGGTGACCTGACCCGCCGCCATTTCGTTGTCGCCCACGATGAGCATATAGGGCACCTTGGCGACCTGGGCCTCGCGGATCTTGTAGTTGAGCTTCTCGTTGCGGCTGTCGTGCTCGACCCGCACGCCCGCCGCCCGCAGCTCCTGGCGGACCTGTTGGGCGTAATCGAGCTGGGCGTCGGTGATATTGAGAATCCGGGCCTGCTCCGGGGCGAGCCACAGGGGGAAGGCCCCGGCGTAATGCTCGATGAGGACGCCGAAGAAACGCTCGAGCGAGCCCATGAGCGCCCGGTGGATCATGATGGGCTGGTGCTCCTTGCCGTCCTCCCCGGTGTAGCCGATCTGGAACCGCTCCGGCAGGTTGAAGTCCACCTGGATGGTGGAGCACTGCCAGGAGCGCCCCAGCACGTCCTTGATCTTGATGTCGATCTTGGGGCCGTAGAAGACCCCCTCGCCGGGGTCGATCTCGTAGGCGAGCCCCTTCTTCTCCAGCGCCTGCTTGAGGGCGTCGGTGGCCTTCTGCCAGTGGTCATCGCTCCCCACGTACTTGTCGGGCCGGGTGGAGAGATAGATGTCGTACCGGTCGAAGCCGAACGTCTTCAGGATGTGGAGATTGAGGTCGAGGATGTTGAAGATCTCCTCCTCCAGCTGATCGGGCCGGCAGAAGATGTGGGCGTCGTCCTGGGTGAAGCCGCGCACCCGCATGAGCCCGTGGAGCACGCCCGTCCGCTCGTAGCGGTAGACGGTCCCCAGCTCGCACCAGCGGATGGGAAATTCCCGGTAGCTGTGCTTGTTGGCGTTGTAAATAGCGATGTGGAAGGGGCAGTTCATCGGCTTGAGCTGATAGGTGACCTCCTCCACGTCCATGGGCGAGTACATGTTCTCGCGGTAGAAGTCGAGATGGCCGCTGGTCTTCCACAGGTCGATTTTGGCGATGTGAGGAGTGTAAAGCAGCTCGTAGCCGTGGCGGTAGTGCTCTTCCTTCCAGTAATCCTCGATCAGCCGGCGCATGAGGGCGCCTTTGGGCTGCCAGAGAATGAGGCCGGGCCCCACCTGCTCCTGAATGGTGAACAGCCCCAGCTCCTTGCCGAGCTTGCGGTGGTCCCGCTTCTTTGCTTCCTCCAATTGAAAGAGGTAGGCTTTGAGCTCCTTGGGGTCGAAGAAGGCGGTGCCGTACAGCCGCTGGAGCATGGGTCTCTTTTCGTCGCCCCGCCAATAGGCACCCGCGAGCTTGACGATCTTGAAGGCGCGGAGCCAGCCGGTGTTGGGGATGTGCGGCCCCCGGCAGAGATCGGTGAAGTCGCCCACCGTATAGAGAGAGACCGTCTCCCCGGCCGCGGCCAGCTCCTGGAGCAGCTCGAGCTTGTAGGTCTGGCCCTTTTCCGTGAAGAAGGCGACGGCCTCGGCGGCCGGCACCGTGCGGCGCTCGAACGGCAGGGCGGCGGCGGCGATCTCCGCCATCCGCGCCTCGATGCGGGTGAAGTCGTCGGGGGTGAAGGGCTCGGGCCGGTCGAAATCGTAATAGAAGCCGTCGGCCACGGCCGGGCCGATGGCGACCTTCACCCCGGGGCCGAAGAGGTCGAGCACCGCCTGGGCCAGGACGTGGGCGCAGCTGTGCCGCAGGATGTCGAGGCCTTCGGGGGAGTCGGCGGTGACCGGCTCGAGGGTGTCGCTGGCGGTGACCGGGGTGGAGAGGTCGACCGTGGCGCCGTTCAGCCGGCCGGCCAGGGTCCGCTTCCGCTCTTTGTTGGACAGCAGCGCCTTCAGGGCGTCACCAACGGTGACCCCTTCCGGAAAGGCCATTTTTCCCCCGCCTACGCGGGCGAGAAAAATTTCCCCCATGATCGCTTTCACCTCACGTGACCCGGGCGGCGCCGCCCGGGAGCTGGTGCCGGTTCGTCCGGCTCGGCTCGGGGCCGACCCGGGGTCGGCCCGAACAAAGAGGCTTCGCCAAGGGATGAACCCTGCGAAGCCTCTATCGGAAACGCAAAAATTTTGCGGAGGGTGCTGCTGGTAGGCACGAGCGGATTCGAACCGCTGACCTCTACAGTGTCAGTGTAGCGCTCTAACCAACTGAGCTACGCGCCTCTACGCGGACCTGTTCCCTTCCGTCTGCACGGGCCGGGACTCTCGCGTGGAACGGCAACCGTTTACCAGCTATCCGGGCCGCTGTCAAGACATTATCTGGAAACCGGAACTTCTTTGCAGTCTTCGAAAACCGTTTCCGCTGCGAAGGGAGGGCCTCCACTCGGCTGGTCTGATTCTCCTACGGAAATCCGCCCCCTGTCAAGCAAGGGAGGAAGCAGATCCGTGGTCACCCGTTCTCCCTCCGCTCACCAGCTTTCCCGCCTGGCCTCGATAGCCCGTGATAAGGTCATTTCGTCGGCATATTTAATGTCCATGCCCATGGGAATGCCGCAGGCCAGGCGGGTGACCCGGACCTCCACCTCCTGGAGCCGTTTGGCCAGGTAGGCGGCGGTCGCCTCCCCGGGCACCGTCGAGCTGGTGGCGATGAGGACCTCGGCGCTCTGCTGCCGCCGGATGCGGGCCAGCAGCTCGTCCACCCGTATCTCCCCCGGGCCGATGCCGTCCATGGGCGAAAGCACCCCGTGCAGGATGTGGTACTGGCCGCCGAAGGAGCCGGTCTTCTCCACGGCCATGAGGTCGCCGGGCTCCTCGACCACGCAGATCAGCCGCGGATCGCGGCGGGGGTCCTGGCAGATGCGGCAGGGGTCGGTCTCGGAAAAGGCGTAGCAGTTGGCGCACAGCCGGATGGCGCCGTGCAGCTCCGCGAGATCGCGGGCCAGGTTCTGGGCCTCGGCGGCGGGCCGCCGGAGGATGTAGAGGGCCAGCCGGGTGGCCGTTTTCCGGCCCACCCCGGGCAGGCGGCTCAGATCGGCGATCAGCCGGGCAAGGGCCGGGGGGACGACATCCATGGGGCCGCCCGTTAGAACAGGCCGGGAATCTTGATGCCGCCGGTGAGCTTGGCCATTTCCGCCTGGGCCATCTCCTTGGCCTGGCGCATGGCGTCGTTCACCGCCGCCACCACCAGGTCCTGGAGCATGCCCGGGTCTTGGGGGTCGATGGCCTCGGGCCCGATGGCGAGGGAAACCAGCTCATTTTTGCCGTTCACGGTGGCCGATACCATGCCGCCGCCCACGGTGGAGGTCACCTGCCGGCCGGCAAGCTCCTCCTGCATCCTGGCCAGCCGCTCCTGGAACTGCTGGGCCTGCTTCATGATGAGATTCATGTCCATGCGAGCACCTTGTACGCGCCAGCAAGCCAGCGGCTATTGGGGGAAAGCCGATAACCTGGGGCAGATCGTTGTCAGCGGAGCGGCAATCGTAGTCGTGATCGTAATCGAAAAAGAAGAATCGATTCCGACAACGACTACGATTACGAAAACGACGTGAAAGAGACCAAAGGGGACACGGACACTGAGCGGGTGCGAGGCTGGCTCAATCTCTCCTTTAGGTCCAAATTAAATATTATAACCCGTTTCCCTTTTCGCCGCCATCACGCGCCGGAGCGGCCGCCGGGGCCGGTGCGGATGTTCCCAACCTGACCGCCGAAGACTTCGGCCGTCATCTGCACGATGGGATCGTTGGCCAGGGCGCGCCGCTCCTCCTGGACGGAGCCCCCTTCCCCTTCCGGGCCGGGGCCGCGATCGCCTCCGCCACGGACCGTGAGCCGCACCGGCAGCTCCCGCCGGAAGAACTCCCGGGCCAGCTCGGCGAGAAACGCCAGATTCTCCTGGTCTTCCAGCATCTTGCATTCGGCCGGATCGTCGAACGTGAGGAGCAGCCGCCCCTCCTCCTCCCGCTGGCCGCTGCTCAGCCGCAGGGCATGGGCCATCCACTGCTTGCGCTCCTTGACGTAGCCGAGGAACTCCTCCCAGTGGCGGCAGACGTCTTTGCCCGCCCCGGCGGTGGATACGGGGTTGGAAACAGGCTGGTCCACCGGCCTGCGGGGCTCTTCGCGCCGGGGGGGCGGTGCCGGGGCCGGCGAAACCGGCGGTGACTGAACGGGAACCGGCTCCGGGGCGACCGGCCTTTCCCTGGCCGGCTGGACCGGAGGAGCAGGCGGGCCGCTTTGGTAGGCCGGCTGCCGGTCGCTCAGCACGGCCCGGGGAAGCGGCATCTCGCCCCCGCCCGCCGGCAGCCCCGTCTGCCGCAGGAGGCCGTCGATCTTTTCGAGCAGGGCCGCGACCGGCACCACCTGCCCCGCCCGGGTGATCTTGATGAAGGTCATCTCCAGGGCCAGGCGTGGCTGGGAGGAGGAGTGCATCTCCTCAACCCCCTGGAGAAGGAGCTGGAAAATGCGGTACAAGGTCTCCACCCCGGCCCCGGCGGCCAGCCCCTGCATGACGGCGAGCTCCTCGGCCGGCAGGTCGAGCAGCTCGCGGGCCTTGGGGTTGAGCCGGCAGATCAGGAGCCCCCGCACATAATCGAGCAGGTCGCCCGCGAAGCGCTTCAGATCGAGCCCGGCGGCATACCGGCTGTCGAGCAGCTCGAGGGCCCGCGGCAGCTCGCCCGCCAGGAGTGCCCGGGCCAGCTCTTCGAAAAGCTGCCGGTCCACCACCCCGAGCACCTGCATCACGTCGGCGTCGGAAATTTCCCCGCCCCCGAAGGAAAAAATCTGGTCGAGCAGGCTCAGCCCGTCGCGGACGCTGCCGTCCGCCTCCCGGACGATGAGGGCCAGGGCGGCCTCGGAGATGGCCACCCCTTCCGCGGCGGCGATCTTCTTGAAATGGGCGAGCAGCTCGGGGAACGCCACCCGCTTCAGCTCGTAGCGCTGGCAGCGGGAGAGGATGGTGATCGGGATCTTGTTCAGCTCGGTGGTGGCGAACATGAAGTAGACATGCGCCGGGGGCTCCTCCAGGGTCTTCAGCAGGGCGTTGAAGGCCTCGGTGGTGAGCATGTGCACTTCGTCGATGATGATGATCTTGTAGCGGCCCTTGCTCGGGAAGAAGCGGATGTTCTCCTTGAGCTCGCGGATCTCCTGGATGCCCCGGTTGGAGGCGCCGTCGATCTCGTGCAGGTCGACGGCGGTGCCGGCTCCGATCTCCAGGCAGGAGTCGCAACGGCCACAGGGCGATTCGGTGGGCCCCTCCGCGCAGTTGAGCGCCTTGGCCATGATCCGGGCCAGGGTGGTCTTGCCGGTACCGCGCACGCCGCTGAACAGCATGGCGTGCGCCACCCGCTTCTTGGCGAGGGCGTTCCGGAGGGTGCGGACCACCGGCTGCTGGCCGACGACTTCGCTGAAATCCTGGGGACGCCACTTGCGGGCAAGAACGAGATAGGACATCGCATGCGGGCGGAAAGAAGGGATCGGGGCGGGCTGGATGCCAGCGCTTCAAGGCATCGGCTGCCAGCCGGCAACGGTTCCCATCATATATAATGGAAAGCCTGCGCCCGGGCAACCGTTTGCTGAGCGGGAAGCGGCAAGCGTTCAGCCGCCAGCGGTCAGCTTTCAGCCAAATAAGATGGCTAAGCAGAAATGCCGAATGCAAGGCGCGCAAATGTCGAGGAGTGAGGCGTACTCCAGTACGCCGCAGCGACGAGATCATGCAGCGCAACGCAGCAGCTGGCGGTTTTTGCAAAGCCATCAAAAAATGATAGCCAGGCACCCCTGCGGCACACAAAGGACTTCGCTACCGTTGCTTCCTCCCGGACCTGGCGGGGTTCACGAGCCTTTGTTGCGCAGGACCCGGCTATCAAGCTTGGATCCATGCTGGCGGAGAGGGGGGGATTCGAACCCCCGGTACGTTGCCGTACACACGATTTCCAGTCGTGCACCTTCGGCCTCTCGGTCACCTCTCCGAGTGCTGCGCGGCAGCCCGAAAGCTAGCCGCCCGACACTCTACAAACAAAAAACTTACTTTAAAAGAGCAAAAAGGCGGGAACCGCCAAAAAGAAGATGGCGGAGAGGGTGGGATTCGAACCCACGGTCCCGGTCTCCCAGAACAGGCGATTTCGAGTCGCCCCCGTTATGGCCACTTCGGTACCTCTCCGGTTGTGTAAGCTTCCATGGCTGCCGCATCTACTTTGTCAGAGCCCTGTTCGCGGAGCCCCAGTCCAGCTGGCAGGCCCCCTTTCGTGTATCTGCGGCATCTATGGAAGCTTACACCCTCCCCCTTTCACACTCACCGCATCGGCGGCGCCAGTGAAAGATTACAATCTGCTTCCAATTGGGAGCAACGAATTCCTCGTCACTCGGTCACTCGCCACTGCCCCTCCGGCGGGACCGGAAAAACTCCCGCAGCAGCTCGGCGCTTTCCTCCGCCATGTCGCCGCCGGCTACCTCCAGCCGGTGGTTGAGGAGGCCGTCGCTGCCGATCCGGTAGACCGATTCCACCGCCCCCGTCTTGGGGTCGGCCGCCCCATACACCAGCCGGGCGAGACGGGCGTGGACGAAGGCCCCGGCGCACATGGCGCACGGCTCCAGGGTGACGTAGATGGCCGCCCCCGGCAGCCGGTAGTTGCCGGTCTTGCGCGCCGCTTCCCGGAGCGCCAGCATCTCGGCGTGGCCGCCCGGGTCGTGCAGCTCGATGCTGCGGTTGCCGGCCCGGGCCAGAACATCGCCGTCGGCGTCCACCACCACCGCCCCCACCGGGACCTCGCCCCTGGCAGCCGCCGCGCGGGCCTCCGCCAGGGCCATCTCCATGTACCGGCTCATGGGACTCGCGACCAAATCGGCAATTATAATCCGACCTCTCTGCTCACCGCAAGCTAATCGTTCCCCGGCCCCCGCTTGCGGCTGTTGGCGTAATTGGCCGCCTCCCAGCCCGCGACGCACCCCTCCCCCACCGCCTTGGCCATCTGGTAGGGCTGGCCGCAGATGTCGCCGGCGGCGTAGATCCCGGGGATACTGGTCTCCTGGAGCCGGTTGACGGCGATGTGGGAGAAGGTTTCCATGTCCATCTGCACGCCGAGGCTGGCGGCGAGGTCGAGGGCCCCCTTGGCGCCCAGCTCCACGAACACCCCTTCCACGGCAAGGGTCGAGCCGTCTTCGAGCAGCAAGCCGGTGACCGCGTTCTCCCCCAGGATCTCCTTGACCCAGGCCCCCTCGTGGAGCTGCACCGTGCTCGCCGCGAGCTTGCCCCGGAGGCCTTCGGCCACGTCGAGGCGCCGGGCGACGAGGTGCACCTCGGCGGCGTACCTGGTGAGGGTGAGGGCCCCGTCCACCGCCGCGCTCTTGTCGCCCACCACCGCCACCTTGGCGTTCCGGAAAAAGTTGGCGTCGCAGTCCACGCAGTAGCTCACCCCCCGGCCGGTCAGCTCCTTTTCGCCTTTCACCTTGAGCTTCTTGCGGGAGGTGCCGGTGGCGAGGATGATGGTCCGGGCCAAGACCTCTCCGCTCTCCGTCTCCACCGCGAACAGCTCCTCCCGCGGCTCGATTTTGAGGAGGTCCTCGGTCAGGAGCCGTGCCCCGAACCGCTCGGCCTGGGCGGCGCCGATCCGGAGCAGATCGCTGCCCGCGGCGACCCCGTCCACCCCAAGGTAATTTTCCACATGGGCCCGATAGAGGCTGCTCTGCTCCGGCCGGCCCACCACCAGGACCGAGGCCTTCTTGCGGACGGCGTGGACGGCCGCCTGCAAACCGGCCGGCCCGGCGCCGATGATGACCACATCGATAATCTCTTCCATGATCCACTCCTTCAGCAAGGAAATCCGGGGGATGAATGATCGGGCTCCCGCTTCCCCTTTCTGCCCGACGAACGAATACCCTGAGGTAAGGCAAAACCACTTCCGCCGTCAATCTTTTTCTGTTGTGATATCGAAACGGAGGGCCCGACCCGCTTGGATTTCTCTGGGAAGAGCGGCGGTACACATGTGTCACATGACACCCCTGTAACACGTTACACTTTTTTCCGCCGGGTGCCCGCGTGGCGTTCCCCTCCCGTTCCTCCGTTTTCGGACAAAATAGCCTTTTTCCCTGACGACTTGTCTTCGGCACGCTTCATGAAATAACCGAAGCCGGGGCGAGCCTCTCCGCGTTGCCCCCGGGAAAAAGGCGCCAAAGCCGGGAAAGGGGGAACCACCCGCCCGGACCGAAAAATGCGCCGGAGACGATGGCTCTCGGCTGCCGGCATCGATGGGTTCCAACACGGGAGGAAAAATCATGAAAAAATCGAGCGCTTCTGTTGTTCGCACCGCGGACGAGTCTCCCTGCTGCCCGGCCTTTGACTCCGGGGAAGGCCACGGAACGGTCACGGACCAGCCTGGAAAAGCCCCCGTGAAACAGCGATTGGCCCTCCGGCCCGGGCAGGGTGACCGCAGGCCCCGGAAGCGGGTGGTTTTGACCGGCTCGGTTGATCTTGAGCTTCGTGACGAGGTTGAACCGGCCGAGGAGGAGAACAGCGATCTGACCTCCCTCTTCGATCCGGAGGACACCCCCTACCGGCGCCAAGCCTTAGCCGAGGACGACCAAGGCGTCCCCGGTCATGACCAGGAGGAGCAGGCGGAGGCCCATGACCTGGGGGATTCCGGCCTGGATCCCGTCAAGATCTACCTTCAGGACATGGGCCGGGTGCGCCTCCTTTCCCGGGAAGAAGAGATCGACTTGGCCCTGCGCATGGAGAACGGCCGGAAACGCATCCAGGATGCGGTCCTGCCGACGGCTGCCGCCCTCGCCGTTCTCGGCAGGGTGAGGGAGGAGCTCACCGGGGGGCGGTGCGTGATCGAGAACGTTTTGCAGGGAATCGACGAGTCGGCCGGGGCGGGGCAGGAATTCTTGCGGAAGATCGAGGTGCTGCTCCGGCTGGAAAGCGAGCGGGCTGCCCTTCGGCAGGAGCTTACCCCTTACCCGGATGAGGTCACCCCCATCCGCTACAAGCGGCTCAGCCGAGACATGGTCAACCTGTTCGCGGAAGACCGGCTCCGCCCCGAATGCCTCGACCGCATCGTGGCGGCCCTGCGCCGGATGGAGCGGAAGCTCCTGCCTGCGCATGGCGAGCTGCAGCAAGCCGAGGACCGGGACCCGGAAGCGGTGCCCGGGCTCGCGGCCAGGCTCCTGGCCATGGAACGGCAGGAGGGCATCGACTGTCGGTCCCTCCGGAGAATCATGGCCGAGGTGGAGGCGGGAGAGCGGCAGCGGCAGGAAGCCAAAAAAGAATTGGTGCAGGCCAATCTCAGGCTGGTGGTCAGCATGGCCAAACGTCACACCAACCGGGGCCTCCACATGCTCGACCTGATCCAGGAGGGGAACATCGGCCTCATGAAGGCGGTGGACAAGTTCGATTACCGGCGGGGCCACAAGCTCAGCACGTATGCCACCTGGTGGATCAGGCAGTCCATCACCCGGTCCATCGCCGATCACGGACGCACCATCCGCCTCCCGGTGCATATGATCGAGGTCATCAATCGTTTTGTGAAAAGCTCCAAGGATTTCGTGCAGGAAAACGGGCGGGAGCCGACTCCCGAGGAAAGCGCGGCGCGGCTGGGTATGAATGTGGAGAAGGTCTGCGCCATTCTCAAGACGTCCAAGGAGCCGATCTCCCTCGATGCCCCTGTGGGCAGCGACGAAGATGCCTCCCTGGCCGACTTCATCGAAGATCCGGATGCGGTGTCCCATGAAGAGAGGCTGACCGCGGAAAGCCTCCGCCGGAGCCTGCTCGAGATGCTCGCTACCCTCTCTCCCCGTGAGGAAAAGGTGCTGCGGCTGCGTTTCGGCCTCGATGAGGAGGAGGGCCTCACCCTGGAAGAAGTGGGGAAGAGATTTTCACTGACCCGGGAGCGGATTCGGCAGATCGAGACCACGGCGCTCCTAAAATTGAAGCATCCCATGCGCATGGACCAGCTTGCCTGCTACTGGGCTGACTGAGCCGGGGCATGGCTGGAAGTAAGCGGTCACAGGGCACCGCATCTCCTTTGTCAGCGGCCTATTCGCGGAGCACCAGTCCAGCTCACAGACCGCTTTCGCGGATCTGCGGCACCCTGCAACCGCTTACAAATAGGATGGTGCCGTTATCGGGCTCTTTCCATGTGATTGGTTACGGCTGGAATGGATTGCGGACCCATTCTCACCGGCCGAGGGCGGGAATCCTTTGAGGCGATGCAGCACGAAGGCACCCGCCCTCGCCGGGGGACCACCTTCTTCTTCCTTTCGGAGAAATAGCATTGAAGGCCCCGGTTGCCGGCGTCCGTGGCCTCTCCCCAACCCTTCCGGCTTGCATCATCCGGGGAAACCGGTTAGCCTGGTTCTGTCCGCAGTGCCAATAAGCCGATAAAAATCCAGGAATTCATCGCGCGATGAGCTTCACCGTGCTCCTCATTGCCGCCGCCGGCCTGCTCTCCCGGTGGCAGGGGAAGCTCCTGCCCGCACTTCCGCCGTCCTTTCCGGCTGCGGCCGCCCTCGCGATCCTGGCCGCGGCCATTCTCGAAGCGCTTTTTCCCGCCGACGCGCTCCGCCAGTCCCTTACGCTGGTCTCGTTCTCCTGCGTGTACCTCTTCTTCGTCCGGGCATGGGCCAACCGATACCGCCAATCGGTGGGAAATCTCCCGGCCGGAACAATCCCCCGGCAGGAGGCAGCCGTGGGAACCGGCCCGGACAGCTCCCCGGACAGGCAGGGAGATGAGGAAGGAAGCCCGGCGGAGAGGGAATGGGAGCGCACCTTCGATGCCGTGCCCGACCTCATCGCCATTCTCGGCCCCGACCGCCGGCTCAGGCGGGTCAACCGCGCCATGGCCGCCAAGTTCCGCTTGCACCCCCGGGAGATGATCGGCAGGCCCTGCTTCGAGTACATGCACCGGTCCGACCGGCCCATCGCGAATTGTCCCTTCTGCCAAGTCCTGGCGGACGGCCAGGAGCACTCGGCCGAGATCCACGACCCCGAGGAGGACCGCAACTACCAGATCAACGTCGTTCCCCTTTCGAATGACCGGGGCGAAATCGAGGGCGCCGTGCACGTGGCCCGGGACATCACCTCTTCCAGACGGGCCGAGCAGTCCCGCCGGGAGAGCAACGAACGGCACCGGATCTTGTTCGAGCAGGCCACCGATCTCCTTTTTCTCTATCACCTGGACGAAGAGGGCCGGCCGGAGCCGTTCATCGAAGTGAACGAGGCCACCTGCAAAACCCTCGGCTACACCCGGGAAGAGATGCGGCAGCTCTCCCTTCCCGACCTGTGCGAGCCCAACCGGGAGGGGTCGTCCTTCCCGATGGCGGCCCAGCTCTCCAGCGGCCAGGGAGGGCTGGTCACCCTGATGCTGGTGGCCAAGGACGGGATGAGGATCCTGGTGGAAGCAAGGGGCCACCTCGCCGCCCTCCAGGGCCGGCCGGTTGTCCTGTCCGTGGCCAGGGACATCACCCAGCGCAAGGTGTTGGAGCTGGAGCTGCAGCGGTACCAGGGGCAGCTCGAGAGCCTGGTCCGGCAGAAGACGGCCCAGCTGACCGAAGTGAACGAGTCCCTGCGCAACGAGATCCAGGAGCGCACGGAGGTGGAGAAAAACCTCCGGGAGCGGAAGCAGCGCCTCCGCCAGCTGTCCGAGGAGCTCAACGGCCTGCTGCAGGCCATCCCCGACACCTTGGTCCTCCTTTCTCCCGAGCTGGAGATCCTCTGGACCAACAAGACGGCGGCGGCGGGGATCGGGCCGGACCGGCGCCCTCCGCAGGGGCTTTCCTGCCATCAGCTGTGGGGAGACCATGACGGCCCCTGCGCGGATTGCCCCACCCGCCGGAGCTTCCGGTCGGGCCTGCCCGAAAGCAGCCAGATCCGGGGCACGGGCGGCCGCGCCTGGGAGGTGCGGGCTTTCCCCATCAAGGACGCCGCCGGGAAGGCGGTGAAGGTGATCGAGACCGCCGCCGACATCACCGAGAAGATCACCCTCCAGGCGGAGGCGATCCGCGCCGCCCACCTGGCCTCCATCGGCGAGCTGGCGGCCGGGGTGGCCCACGAGGTCAACAATCCCATCAACGGGATCATCAACTACGCCCAGCTGATCGCCAACAAGATGGACCGGGAAAGCCGGGAATACGACATCGCCCGCCGGATCATCAAAGAGGGGGACCGGATCGCGGTCATCGTCCGGAGCCTCCTCTCCTTTGCCCGGGCCAAGGAGGAAGAAAAGAAACCGGTCCACGTCCGGGAGGTCCTGCTCGATACCCTGACCCTCACCGAGGCCCAGCTGCGGCGCGACCGCATCCACCTGGAAACCCGCCTGCCCCGGGAGCCCCTGGTGGTGCTTGCCAACGGCTCCCAGCTCGAGCAGGTCTTTCTCAACCTCATCAACAACGCCCGCTATGCCTTGAATCAGAAATACCCCGAGCCTCATGAGGACAAACGGCTCGAAATCTCGGGAGAAATCGTGCAGCTGGGCGGCGCGGCCCATGTCCGCCTGATGTTCCACGACCACGGCACCGGCATCCCGGCGGGCATCAGAGGCAGGGTCATGGACCCGTTCTTCTCGGACAAGCCGGGAGAGAAGGGGACCGGCCTCGGGCTGAGCATCAGTCACGGCATCATCACCGACCACCACGGGAAGATCTCCATCGATACGGTGGAGGGAGAATCCACCACCTTCATCATCGACCTCCCGGCCGTGGGGAAAGACAGCCATCATCCCCCGCCGCAAACTGATACCTGACAAGGAACCCTCATGCCCCCCACAGTTTTGATCATCGATGACGAGGAAAGCCTGCGGTACACCTTCGAGAGCTTTCTTACGGATGAAGGGTACCAGGTGCTGACCGCCGCCACCTTCGAGGAGGCGATCGGACACCTCGAAGGTGGCGCCATCGACGTGATCTTCGCCGACATCCTCCTCAATAACCGGTCGGGAATCGACGTCCTGCGGGAGGTGCGGGAACGGGGCCTCACCAGCCCGGTGGTCATGGTCACCGGGAGCCCCAACATCGAGACCGCCACCGAGGCGGTCCGGCTGGGGGCCTTCGACTACCTGGCCAAGCCGGTGCGCCAGGACGATCTCCTGCACCTGACCCGGCTGGCCCTGCAGCAGAAAAACCTGGTGGATGAAAAGGAACGGTACCGCAGTCACCTGGAAGCCATCCTGCGGAGCGTGCGGGACGGCATCGTCACGGTGGACGAGGGGATGCGGCTCACCGGTTTCAACGAGGCGGCCCG
>JAJYKH010000200.1 GCA_021788685.1 Deltaproteobacteria bacterium
CCGGAAACGGTCTTTTCGTCCGATTGCTGCGTTGCTCAGTCGCCTGGAAATGGTCACGCAAGGACTGTACGCTCCGCTTTCCAGGCTCCCTCGCGCCTTGCACTCGAACGAAAATCCTCGTTTCGGGAGGGCACCTGCTAGCGCTTGATGAATTTGTTGAAGGTGCTGCGCTCGCCCCGCCGCAGTCGTCCCCTGCGAAAGGAAGCGAAAGCGCTGCCATCGAATCTCCGGAAGGCCTCTTCTGACGGCCATGGTCATCCGCCAGGGCCGATTTCCGGCGCGGGGCGCGGGGCGCCGCCCGGGCCGCCCCCGCCTTCCTTTTTCCCCTTCTCGATCCCCAGCAGCTCGATATCGAAGATCAAGGTCTGGTTGGGACCGATCAGCGGCCCGGCTCCCTGCCCGCCGTACGCGAGATCCGGCGGCACGAACAGCCGGTACTTGCTCCCCATCCGCATGAGCTGCAGGGCCTCGGTCCAGGCGGGAATCACTTCGTCCACCTTGAAAGTCGCGGGCTCATGCCGCTGGTACGAGCTGTCGAAGACGGTGCCGTCGAGCAGCATGCCCACATAGTTGACCTTGACCGTGTCCTCCAGGGTGGGGCGCTTGCCGTTCCCTTCCCGCAGGATGGTGTACTGGAGGCCGGATGGGGTGGTGACCACGTTCTGCCGCATCTTGTTCTCGGCCAGGAAGGCGTCCCCGGCCTTCTTGTTTCTGGCCGCCAGGGCGGCGGTGGTCGCCGCCTTTTCCCGCTGCAGCTTTTCGAGAAAAGCGGCTTTGACCTTTTCGATCTCTTCGGGGCTGAGCTGCGGCTCGCGGCTGTTGATGCCATCGTCGATGCCCTGGGAGAGGGCGTTCATGTCGAGCTGCTTTTGCAGGTCGCTCAGGGTGGTCCCGATTTCCAGGCCGAGGGCGTAGCTCAGCTTTTCGCTTTCGCTTTGGAGCCGGGACCGGGGACCATGGGGAAAGGGCTGCTGGCGGCCCTGGCCGCTTTCCTGGCCGGCTGCCGGCAGGAGAGGGAGGAAAGAAAAGAGGAGGAGCAGGAAAAAGACGCTTCGCTTGACCACCTTTCGTTCTCCGGAAGGGGTGGATGGAAGGCGTGCTTCCATTCATTATAGGCTGGTACGGCAGCGCAACGCAATCTCGCCGCCTCGGCGGGAATTGCCGCGCTTCACTCCCGATCACCCCGAAATCTGCACCAGCCGTCCGTTGGACATCAGTGCCGATGGCAAGGTGACCGCCCGGCGGCCCTCAACGATGTCTGTCAAAGGATCCGCAGCTCGCAAACCGTCCGGAAATGGTGGCCGTAAATGGCCAGGGTGACCGCCAGGGACATGAGTCGCGGGCGGTGAAGGCTGGTCCACACCAGGAGCCGCCAGTACTGAGAGCGTTCCTTGCCCAGGATGCCGAGCCGGTACAGCGACCGGAAAAAGGCCAGCTTGTGCTGCAGGTCGTATCCGCCCAAGCCCGTCGCCGGGAGCCGGTACTCGTAAAGGAACGTCTTGACCCGCTGGTAGTACTTTTCGGGCGAGTAGATGCAGTCCAGCACGGCCTTGTATCCCTCCCGCAGGGCGTCCAGCCCCATGGCCGGAATGATGTTGGTGGTGCCGTCAACGTTGTCGCCACTGAGCTCGCCCCGCAAGCGGCCCTCCAGCCGGAGCCGCTCGTAGAGCTTGGTGCCCGGCGGCGCCTGCAGCATGCCGACCATGGCCATGACGATGCCGCTGTTCTGGATGAACTCGATCTGCCGCTGGAAAATGGAAGGGGAATCGTTGTCGAAGCCCAGAATGAACCCTCCCTGGACCTGCAGGCCGGCCCTCTGGATGCGGCGGATGTCTTCGATCAGGTCGCGGTTGCGGTTTTGTTTTTTGCTGCACTCGCTCAGGCTCTGGTCGTCGGGAGTTTCGATTCCGATGAAAACGGTGGTGAAACCGGCCGCCGCGAGGAGGCGCATCAGCTCCTCGTCATCCGCCAGGTTGATGGAGACCTCGGTGGTGAAGGTGATGTCGCGCTTGTCCTGCCGCCATGCGATGAGCGCCGGCAGCAGCTCGCTTTTGAGATGCTTCTTGTTGCCGATGAAGTTGTCGTCCACGAAAAAGATTCCTCTCCGCCAGCCCCGCGCGTAAAGGGCGTCCAGCTCGGCGATGACCTGGGCCGCGCTTTTGGCGCGGTGGCGGTGGCCGAAGAGGACGGTGACGTTGCAGAACTCGCACTGGAAGGGGCAGCCGCGGGAGCACTGGATGCTCATCATGGCATACCGGCCGAGGTCCGCCAGGTCCCACCGGGGGGCGGGGGTGGCGGCGATGTCGGCGAAATCGCCGCTCCGGTAAAGCCGTCCCGGCTTGCCCGCCGCCAAGTCGGCCAGGAACGGGGGCAGAGTCAGCTCGGCCTCGTTGAGGACGAAATGGTCCACCTCGGGGAAAGCCTCCCACTCGGAGGTGAACAGCGGCCCGCCGGCCACGGTCAAGAGGCCTGCCTTCCGGCAGCGGCCGATCACCTCCCGGGCCGACTGCTTCTGCACCACCATCCCGGAAATGAAGGCGCAATCGGCCCAGGCCAGGTCGCTCTCCGAAAGAGGCCGGATGTTGAGGTCCAGCAGGCGAAGCTCCCATAGCGGCGGCAGCATGGCCGCTATGGTGAGCAGGCCCAGGGGCGGAAAAGCCGCCTTCTTGCGGACGAAATTAAGGGCGTGCTTGAAGCTCCAGAAGGTGTTGGGAAACTCGGGGGAGATCAGCAGGACGTTCATGGCTTCAGATCTTCGGGTGGAGTGTCGTTCCGAAAAGCAGGGCAGGGGCCCATCCGAGAACGGCCAAGCGGCGAGGGAGAGCCGTCCAGGCCCGGATCGGGCTATTTTCATCTTAGCCCGACCGAAGGGCCGATATCAAGAGCGCACCCGTAGGCGGCCTGCCGCCGGAGGCGTTTTTGACGAAGCCGGCAAATCCATGATGTCAGCGGAAGATCTCCGGCGGGGAACGAAGAGGCAGCAGCCAACAATGGCGGCCCGCCAGCGGAGCGGCTTGGCGCCAACAATACTGCCATCGTCTTAAAAGTTCTGTGGTATCATTTGGTTGAGGTGGGTTCTCACGGCCAGGTACCCCCATGGATGAAAAATTACAGAAACGTTCGTTCATTGTCCTGCTGATATTGGTATCGGCTGCCTTTTTCTGGCTGCTTCGGCCCTTTTTCGATGCCATTTTCTGGGCGGCGGTGATCGCCATCGTGGCCGCCCCCGTCCACCGGCGGCTGCGCGGGAAACTGGGAAACCATGCCAGCCTGGCGGCGGCGGTCACGCTTCTCCTGTGCCTGGTGATGGTCATCGTGCCGGTGCTCTTCATCCTGTTCACCTTCGTCCGGGAAGGGGTGAGCTTTTATCACCGGCTCCAGACGGGCGAAATCGACATTGCGGGATTTCTGGACCGGCTCCGGCAGCTGGTGCCCCACGTGAAGATCCTCCTCGACCGGGTGGGCATGACCATGGAGAGCCTGAACGCGAAGGTCGCCGAGGGCGCCATGGCCGGCAGCGGCTTCCTGGCCGGGAAGGTGCTCACCATTGGCCAGAACACGGTGCGGTTCGCGGTGAGCTTCGTGCTGATGCTCTACCTGCTCTTCTTCTTCCTGCGGGACGGGGAGCAGCTGGTGCATCTCTTCATCCGCGCCCTGCCCCTGGGCGACGCCCGGGAGCGGGTGCTGTTCGCGAGGTTTTCCGAAATGACCCGGGCCACGGTGCGGGGCACGCTGCTCGTGGCGGTGATTCAAGGGGCTTTGGGCGGTTTTATCTTTTGGCTGCTCGGGATTCGGGAGGCCGTCCTCTGGGGGGTGGTGATGGCCCTGCTCTCCCTCCTCCCGGCCTTCGGCGCCGCCCTGATCTGGGTGCCGGTGGCCATCTACCTGCTGGTGATCGGGGCGGTCTGGCAGGGGATCGTGCTCGTCCTCTTCGGCTCCCTGGTGATCAGCCTGGTGGACAACGTGCTCCGTCCCATTTTCGTGGGCCGCGACACGAGGCTGCCCGATTACCTGGTGCTCCTCTCCTCCCTTGGCGGGATCTGGCTCTTCGGCCTGTCCGGCTTCATGGTCGGACCGCTCCTGGCGGCGCTGTTCATCGCCTTCTGGGGGATCTTCATGCGGGAATTCGAGGTGTGAGGCGTCTCAGGCCGCGGCCCGGCAGCCGGCGAGGAGGTCGGTGAGGGACACGATCATGGCCGGGTCGAGGCCGAGGAAACGGGCGGCCTCCCGGTAGACCGCGAGCGGCGAAGCCCCGGCATCCCGCATGGCGGCAAGCGACAGGGCCTGGTCCGACTTGGAGAGCTTGCGGCCGGCCGGGCCGGTGAGGAGCGGGTGGTGGTGGAAGCGGCAGGCCAAAAAGCCCGCGCCGCCGAGCCGTTCGGCCAGGAAGAGCTGGGCCGCGGTTGAGGCCAGCAGGTCCCGGCCGCGGACGATGAGGTTGATCCGGTCGTCCAGGTCATCGGTCAGGCTGGCGAGCTGGTAGGCGGGCAGGTCCTCCCGCCGCCAGAGCACGAAATCCCCCATGACCCGGCCAAGGGCCACTGCTTCCCCCTCCACGCCGACGACCGTATTGTCCTCCACCCGCACCCGGAGGGCGTGGGGCGCCTGCGGCCGGCCGCGCCGGCCGCGGCAGGTGCCCGGATAGAGACCGTCGGCGGACCGGGCGGCGATCTCCTTCCGGGAGCAGGTGCAGGCGAAGAGGGAAGGGGCGAGCGCCGCCAGCATCTCCCGGTAGCGGGAAAGCCGCAGGAGCTGGGAGTGGCGGCGGTGAAAATCGTCCGGCCCTTCCGGCCCCTCGTCCCAGTCGAGCCCCAGCCATTCGAGCTGGCGGAAGATGTCCTCCACGTACTCCGGCCGCGTCCGGGCGGAGTCCGCATCGTCGATCCGCAGCTTGAGCACCCCTCCCTCCCGCCGGACCATGAGCCACGTGAGCACGAAGTTGACCCCGTTGCCCAGGTGGAGGTAGCCGCTGGGGGTGGGGGCAAGGCGGCCTCTCGTCCTGTTGGTACCTTCCGCTTTATCCGCGAATGCCGTCATAACCCCTTCCTCGTCCGGATTTCAAAGTAGCCGAACCGCAAGGTGCGTGCAACAAATCGGTCTCCTCGCGAATCGGCGAACGAAATTCCATTTTCCGATTTCCCTCGAAAAAAACCTAACTCATCCTTTCTGCGAATCTAGCGCAAGATATTTTCTTTGTTCTTGCAGGTTCAGACCCGGATCACGGATACTCTTCTTGGGCTCGCTCGCCGAATTGGACGGAACCCCTTCTATTCTCTCCGAATGTCTCCGATTGTCGTGAACGTTCATTCCGGAGAGGTCTGCACTAAAGCGAAAGTAATCAATTAACAAATTAAATGCTTCCTTCGTGTCTACGCAAATTTCAACATCCTGTAATTATACAATAATAATTCTCAAATTTACCAAAAAGGAGGTGATGATCGCCGAAAATAACTGAATTGTGGCGTTGAAGGAGAAAACCATCAAAAAGGAGAGATGAAATGAAAAGAACCTTGTTGGCAACTGCAGGAATGAGTCTGTTGGCCGGAAGTGCCTATGCGGCCATTCCGGAGCACTTGGCGATTACGTCTTACGAGGGTCCGCAAACTTGCATCGCCTGCCACCCCTCCGCAGGCACCGATATGCTGAACAGCCTCCACATGAGAT
>JAJYKH010000201.1 GCA_021788685.1 Deltaproteobacteria bacterium
CAAGGGTAGGGCGGTAGTCAATCCCAATCTCACCGGACTCAACAAGGGGGTGGACACCTCGGTCGCGGGGTCAGGTCCGGCTCCAACACCAGTAGCTCCGGATTCTGGTAAACCACCGTCAGCAGGTAGAGCTTGCTCGCGCATGCGTTGGCGAGGCGGATGGCCTGGGCGAGCGCCCGGTTGCCGAATGTCGAGCCGTCGAGGGGGACGAGAATGTTTTCATGCTTCACGAGAGGGCACGTCTGCTCCATGTTCTCCTCCTTCCGGAATCGGGGTGCGGGATGGGCTCAGTTCCATTGTCTTCCCTGGGGTGACCCGTGTCAAGCGACGGGAATCAGGGATGAAATGGTTTGGCGGCGGTAACGAAGAGGGAAGAGGGGAGTGGATGGGGATCTCCCGTGCAACGCCCGGAGCTGTTGCGGCAGTCGTCACCAGGGAGCGAAACCGCTCCACGCTGGTGGGCACCACGTGAGATGTTTCTGCAGTGAGAACAAGACGGTGACCGGGAGTCAGAGGCTAACGGGCGGTTTAGCCCCTCACTGCCGGTCACTGTCGCTTTCGATGTTTTGGCTGCCAACCTCAGCCGTCTGGATCTTCATGTCGGGGGCCATGGGACTTACTTGCCGGCTGATTCGGGTTCCATGGTCTCATCGCCAGGAATCAGCGAAAAAAGGCTGAACAGGACGGGGAGTGCTGCAAAGGGCCCCAGGGCGAGACAAAGAAGCAGCGAGAAGGCACCCCACACGGTTTCCCCTTGCCGGGTCTCTGCTTTGGCCGACGTCTTGAGAAGGGCGTTGTCCTTGGTGCGGTGCTGGTTCTTGAGAAGGTGTGCTTGAACGCTCATGGTGGTCCTCCTGGGTTTGGCGCAGAGGTTTCGTCTTACGCGGTCTGCATCATATCGGCGGACAGCCGGACCCTATCCGCGGGCAGGATTCAGGCTGTCATGCCGCCGCGGGATTTTTTGTTCGCCTGCACGTCGATCTTTTGTGGCACCAGCCCGTTCGACAGGAACGCCGTGCACTCCTTGCGTTTTTCGAAGGGGCAATCGGCGATGTTCCAGCAGGGTGTGTATTTGAGCAGCTTCTTGATGGCGGCGATGCTGATCCCGTTCAGGTGGATCATGCTGCGCAGGCATTCGATCCACTTGAGATCGTCCATGGTGTAGTAGCGCCACTGCCCCTTGCGGGAAGGTTTGACCAGCCCGTCGTTCTCGTAGAGCCGCAGGGTCCGGGGGTGCACCTCCAGCATTTTGGCGGCAGTGCCGATGGTGAAGATTGCCTTGTCGTCGCGTATCATGTGCGTTCCTCAGTTGGTGGTGCCGCGGGCGGGAGACCCCGCCCGCGGTCTTGCTGTTTCCCTTTAGTGGTGCCCGCTATGCCTGAAGGCGCGGCCGAAGAAGCGCTCGCCCAGCAGGAAGCCGGCGCCCGCGATCCCGATCCCGCCCAGCACCACCAGGATCTCGGCCAGGGAGGGCGTATAGGGCAGGTAAGTGGGAAGGTTGTCCCAGCCCAGGAACTCCGGGACCTGCTGTCCGCCCACCACTAAGTCGAACCGGGAGAAGAACTGACCGACCAGGGTCAGGAGACCGGCGGTGGCCATGGCCTGGGTGCTCTTCATCCGGGAGGCGACGAGGATAGCCAGCGGCATGAGGAAGCCCACCACAACTTCGAACACCCAGAAATTCGTGGAGAGAGGTCCGCTCAGCAGGTTGTCGGCCGCAATCCGGCCCATCTCATCGCCGCCCACATAGAAGGAAATGAACCGCCAGCCGGTGCCCACGCCCACGAGGAACAGCATCAGGGTGAGGACCTTGCCGGCGCTCTGCATGGCCTCCATGGTATCAGTGCCCATCTGCTGGCTGCGTATCTTGTAAGCCAGATGAGTGAAGAGCAGGATGGCGGCCGCGCCAGACATGAAGGCCGAAGCCAGGAAATAGACCGGCAGTTGGGCGCCGTACCAGAAGGGACGGCCGGAAAGGGTTGCGAAGACCGCGCCCAGGTTGGTGTTGGCGGCAACTTCCGCCAATGCCCCAAGCACGCCGAGCACGACGGCGAGCCGGTAGCGCTTGGTCAGGATGAGAAAGAACTCCACCAACATGAAGCCCACCGCCAATCCGTATAAGGTGCCCATCCACCAGATGTTGGATGTCAGGTTGGGGGAAAGCATGTTATAGAGCGGCATCCGCCAGGGATTCTCGATTTCCATGCCGATGATTGAGAAGGCAGCCATGATCGTCACAATGGAAAGGAATACCGTCCGATTGGCGAGCGGCGCGAACTTGTTGCCACCGAAAAGGTGGCTAATGGCAGCCAGAAGGCACAGGCCGGTGGAGGTGATTGCAAAGAAGGCGTAGGTCGAGATCAGGATCCCCCATGGCATTTCCCGGGTATTGGCATAAGCCGCCTCGTGGCCGACCGTGAAGGCGTATGCGCCCGCACCCAGCCCCGCCACGATCAGCAGCAGGAATAGTAGTGTCGTTTTGCTGATGGCCGGTGTTGCCACTTCCGGCTCGGCCGAAGCGGCAATCGAGAAGTTGTTGGACATTGTTTTCCTCCTCACTGTAAGTTTGAACGATAAATATTCCGTTCCTCATATTTGTACCGGCGGCGGAATTGCCAGCCGGCGGTGATTGCTGCCCCGATCGATTTCCGGGGTGAGGATCGGGCAGGCCGCCACCTGCCTCCTCCGCCGATTAACCCGCTTCAGCCCTTCACCTCCTTTTCGCTTGTTCCTTGCCGTGTTCTGGTATGGTTGGCTCGTTCTGCGATGTTGGTCCCATTTGCTTTGTGGAAGGAGCAAAGGGTATGCCATTTCAGGCCTCCGAGAGGGGCCAGAGGGAGGGAATTCGATATTTCAATGTGTAAGCAGTTACTTAAAAACCTGCCTTATTTTCTGTCCAAGAGGTTTGCGAAGGATTGGCTTTCAAGATAATTACCAAGGTGGGCTTATTATGATCACTATGCGTCTGCTTGCTGGGCGAAAAGTGATCTCATCGCTCGAAATAGGCTAGAGTCGGGGCTTTTGCAGGGGATTCCCCAGCCGTCACGGGCGGGCCCTTACGCTGAAGTCGAAGGCTTCAGTCTGGACTGATGGTCGAAAAAGGGTGGTGGAAAGAGGGGGAGCTGGCTGGGGCATGGCGAAATGGGGGTGAAGCAAAGCGCGGAGGGCTTATTCTGCTTTGGGCTGACTGGACGGGAAGGCGGGGCTGACAGCCGCAAGCGGAGAGGATAATAGGAACGCCGGCGTGTACAAGTATCCTGCCACGGGGATGGCGATAGCCATTGAAAGCCCCGCCGGAAAAAGGAACCGAAAATGGGCAAAAAAAGGAGGATCCCGTCGAGGACCCTCCTTTCTTCGGACGGCAGGGGCTGCTGTTAATGCCCGCCGTGGCCTTCCCCCGCAGGGGCGGCGCCCATCAGCTTGTTGTAGCCATGGACCCCCGCATGGCAGGCGGTGCAACGGGTTTTGGAAGAAAAAGCCATGGACCCGTCATGGCAGGCTCCGCAGTATTTGCCCTCGTAAAGGGACTTCATGGTGAAGTCCGGATTCTGCTCGGCGGTGCCGGCGGCCATTTCGAACAGGCCGCTGTGGCAGCTGTCGCAAGCGAGGCCGGCATCCATGGTGTGGATCTTGTGGGTGAAGACGACTCCTTTCACCGGCTTGGCAAAGACGATCGGCTTGGCCGGGCCGTAGGTATCCTCGTCGTAAGGCTTCTCCGCGGCTCTGGTGGTTTGCCCCAGGGCCAGCAGGAAAGCCCCGGCCAAGGCCACGCTCAGGATTTTCTTGAAACCGTGCTTCGTGCAATTCATAATCGATTCCCTCGCTCCGCGTAGAAATTAGTCGTTGGTGTAGAAGACGTTGGGCATGGCCCCGGTTTCCGGGCGCAGCACCCAGACTACTTTATCCGGCCTGTGGACCAGCTGGTAAACGTTGCTGTTGGTATCGCTGATGTCGCCGAAATTGCGGACACCGGCCGGGCAGGCTGCGGCGCAGGCAGTGAGGGTTTCGCCTTTGGACAGGCGGGTATCGAAGCAGAAGTTGCATTTGTCGATCGCCCGGTTCTCTTCCTTGAAGTAGCGGGCATTGTACGGGCAGGCGGCCATGCAGGTCTTGCAGCCGATGCAGCGCTTGTAGTCCATCATGACGATGCCGTTCGTTTTGTCCTTGTAAGTGGCGGTCGTCGGGCAAACCCGGACGCAGGGAGGCCGGTTGCAGTGGTTGCAGAGCGCTGGCATGAACACGCGCTCGTGCTTGCCGTTGCCGATATCGCGTATCTGTTCGTAGACCTTGGTGCGGAAGCCATATGAGGGCACGTGGTTGGTCTGCTTGCATGCCTCCATGCAGCGCTCGCAGTCGATGCAGCGGTTCTGGATGATGACCATGCTGTAATGCGGCTTGTACGGCCACTTTTCGGCGTCGCTGGGCATTTCGCCCATGTAGCTCTTGGCGTCGCGGACGGAGGTCAGGGAAAGCACCGATCCTCCCAAGAACACGCCGGTGACCGCCAGGCCGAAACGCAAGAACTTGCGGCGCTCTTCAGAAGGCAGGGTTTCCGCCCCTTCGTTCTCGAGTTTTTCGAGGTCTCGTATTTTCATGCTGTCATCTCCCTCAAATGTATTTTGCAAAGCACCCTAATGCGCTTCGATTTCCACTGAAGCCTGGCTCCTCCGCCGTTGGGCCATTTCCCTGCCCGCTGAAGCCCATCCATTTTAATTTGACACACATCTGTGTCAAGATAAATTTCCGAAGCAAATTCCTCGAAAAGGAATCAAAAGTATCGCCAGGCATTGGGTTTCAGGCCCTGTAAAGTCGCACGGCCAGTTTTCGGGGAATTTTTTTCGATAGAGAATTCACTATAATCCTTCTGGCGGAAAAATGAAGCTAGTAATTGATAGGATGGCCGTTTCGCGGGCACGCCGATGTCTCCGCTGTTCCCGAAATGATGCCGCCCGGCAGCAGATCGCTGCTTTCGGGTCCAAGGTGATTATGTTATAGAGATGGGATGGCCTTTTTCCAAACCCTATTTGCCTTTTTTTGTGGATCATGCCTAAAAACAAGCTGAATACCAATATGCCAGCCATTTCCGACGCCCTTTTCACCGTCGACGAGGGGTGGCGGATCACCTCTTTCAACAAAGGGGCCGAAGAGCTGATGAGCCTCCGCGCCCAGGAGGTGGTCGGGCGAAACTGCCGGGATGCCTTCAGGGAAAGCGGCCGCTTCGAAGACCTCTGCAGCCTCTATGGGCCACTGGCTTCCGGCCGGGCGATGAACGATCTCCGGCTGGTCATCCTCAAGCCCGATTCCGAGGAAAAACAGGTTGTGCTGGCCACCGCCATCCC
This sequence comes from Deltaproteobacteria bacterium, assembly GCA_021788685.1. Classification (GTDB taxonomy): domain Bacteria; phylum Desulfobacterota; class Desulfobulbia; order Desulfobulbales; family UBA5123; genus JAJYKH01. The sequence continues at coordinate 5,340 of JAJYKH010000201.1, forward strand.
GCTGCCGGGCCGGGCCGGCGGGATCGGCGGCGCGGTGATCGCCTTGCGCGACGCCTCGGACCCTTCGCTCATCTACCCCCTCGTGCTGGACAGCATCGCCGACGGGGTGTTCTCGGTTGACCGCAACATGCGGATCACCTCTTTCAACAAGGCGGCCGAGCAGATTACAGGCTGGACCGCACAGGAAGTGATCGGCTCCCCTTGCAGCGACATCTTCCACTCGAGCATCTGCGGGGAAACCTGCATCCTCGCCCAGAGCGTGCATAACGTCCGCTCGCTTGCCAAACGCAACGTCTTTATCAGGGGCAAGAAC
>JAJYKH010000202.1 GCA_021788685.1 Deltaproteobacteria bacterium
CCGATCCAACGTGCGGCCCAAGGAGATGGCGGCCATGATGGACGCCGCCCGGGCGGGCGACTACGCCCGGGCCCGGGAGCTGCACTACCAGCTCTTCCCGCTCATGACCGCCATGTTCCTCGACACCAACCCGGTGCCGGCCAAGACGGCCTTGGGGCTGATGGGCAAGATCGGCTCGGGCGCCGTCCGGCTGCCGCTCGCCGGCATGAACGAAACCGCTCTTGGCAAGCTGAAGGCCGCCCTCACCGCCCAGGGGCTGATCTAAAGCTTTCAACGATCAGCCATCAGCGGTCAGCTTGAGGCGCCTTCGGGAAAGGGTCGCCTGCAAGAGGGCCGAAGGGCTCGTGGCTTTTGAATCGTAAGACATTTGCTTTGGCTGTCAGCTGATCGCTGACGGCTGATAGCTCAGAGGAGGAGAACATGACCAGGGTGATCATCGCCGGCGCCGCCGGCCGCATGGGCCGGCGCATCGGCTACATGGTGCATTCCGCGGCCAATCTGGAGCTGGCCGGCGGCTTCGAGCAGGCCGGCACCCCGGCCGTCGGCAAGGACATCGGGGAAATCGGGGGCTACGGGCCCACCGGGGTGAAGATCGCCGGCAGCCTGGAGGAGATCATCGGCCAGACCGACGTCATCATCGATTTCACCTTCCACGCCGCCACCATGCAATTCGCCCGCACCGCCGCCAAGCACGGCAAGGCGATGGTGATCGGCACCACGGGCCTCACCGCGGAGAATGTGGCCGAGCTGAAGCGGCTGGCCGAGGGGAGCTTCCCCTGCGTCCAGGCCCCCAACATGGCGGTGGGGGTGAACGTCCTCTTCAAGGTGGCCAAGAAAGTGGCCTCCATTCTGGGCGACAATTACGACATCGAGATCGTCGAGGCCCATCACCGGATGAAGAAGGACGCCCCCTCCGGCACCGCCCTCAAGCTCGGGGAGATGGTGGCCGAAGGGGTCAACCGCAACCTCGCGGAGGTGGGGGTCTACGCCCGCCACGGACTGATCGGCGAGCGGACCGACAAGGAGATCGGCATCCAGACCATCCGCGCCGGGGACATCGTGGGCGAGCACACCGTCTACTTCGCCGGGGCCGGGGAGCGGCTGGAGATCACCCACCGGGCCCACAGCCGGGACAACTTCGCCAAGGGCGCGGCCCTGGCCGCCGCCTGGGTGGCCGGCAAGCCCAACGGCCTCTACACCATGTTCGACGTCCTGGGGCTGCAGGACCTGTAAAGGCGACGTGAAAATCGTCCGCTGCCAGAGCGAGCGAGGAGTCCGCTATGGGATCCTGGAAGGGGGACGGGTCAGGGTCCTCGCCGGTGATCCCTTCGGAGCCCATCGGGTGGAAGGGGAGGTTGCCCTGGCGGCGGTCCGGCTTCTCGCCCCCTGCGAGCCCACCAAGATCGTGGCGGTGGGGATCAACTACCGGCCCCACGCCAAGGAGCTCGCCTTCGAGATCCCGGCGGAGCCGCTGATCTTCCTGAAACCGCCTTCGGCGGTGATCGGGCCCGGAGAGGCCATCGTCATCCCGGCCATGAGCCGGCAGGTGGATTACGAAGGGGAGCTGGGGGCGGTGATCGGCCGCCCCGCCAAGGACATTTCCGAAGGAGAGGCCTTGGCCTTCGTTCTGGGCTACACCTGCGTGAACGATGTCACCGCCCGGGACTTGCAGCGGAAAGACGTCCAGTTCACCCGTTCGAAAAGCTTCGACACCTTCGCGCCGCTAGGCCCCTGGATCGAGACCGGGCTCGACCCGGACCAGTTGACCGTCGAGACCAGGGTAAACGGCGAGCTCCGCCAGCGGGCGGGAACCCATGAGATGATCCGGTCCACCGCGGCCCTTATCAGCTTCGCCTCCCGGGTCATGACCCTCCTGCCCGGCGACGTCATCGCCACGGGCACCCCGTCGGGCGTGGGGCCGCTGGCAACCGGAGACACCGTCAGCGTGACCATCAGCCGGATCGGAACTTTAACCAACAAGGTTGCATTGCCATGATCACCATCGAAAAAGCAGACCGGCTGAAGCAGCTGCCGCCCTATCTCTTTGCCGAGCTGGACCGCAAGAAGGCGGAGGTAAAGGCCAAGGGCGTGGACGTCATCGACCTGGGGGTCGGCGACCCGGACCAGCCCACTCCGGACCACATCATCGACCGGATGGCGGCGGCCGCCCGCGAGCCGCGGTACCACCGCTATCCGAGCTATTCCGGCCTCAACAGCTTCCGGGAGGCGGTGAGCCGCTGGTACGAGAGACGGGTGGGCATCACGCTCGACCCCCGGCAGGAGGTGGTCTCCCTCATCGGCTCGAAGGAGGGCATCGCCCACATCCCGCTCGCCTTCGTCAATCCCGGCGACGTGGTGCTGGTCCCCTCCCCGGCGTACCCGGTCTACAAAATCGCCACCCTTTTTGCCGGCGGCACGCCGTACGAAATGCCCCTGCTGGAAAAGAACGGCTTCCTCCCGGACCTCGCCGCCATTCCCGCGGCGATCCTGGCCAAAGCCAAGATGATGTTCCTCAACTACCCGAACAACCCCACGGCCGCGACCGCCACTCTCGACTTCTTCAAGGAAGTGATCGCCTTGGCCGAGAAGCACAATATCATGGTCTGCCATGATTTCGCCTACTCGGAGATGACCTACGACGGCTACGAGGCGCCGAGCTTCCTCGAGATCCCCGGAGCGATGGCGGTGGGCATCGAGTTCCACTCCCTCTCCAAGACCTACAACATGACCGGCTGGCGCATCGGCTGGGCGGCCGGCAACAAGGAGATCGTGGGCGGCCTGGGCCAGATCAAGAGCAACATCGATTCGGGGATCTTCGAGGCCATCCAGATCGCGGGCATCACCGCCATGGAGGATGACGCCGCGTGGCTCGCCCACATGCGCGGCATTTACACCGAACGGCGGAACGTCCTGGTGCAGGGGCTACGGGAGCTGGGGATCGACGCGCACAACCCCAAGGCGACCTTCTATGTGTGGGCCAAGGTGCCGGCGGGCTACACCTCCGCCGGGTTCGTCGCCCACCTGCTGGAAAAGACCGGGATTGTTGCTACTCCGGGCAACGGCTTCGGCGATCCCGGGGAGGGTTATTTCCGGATGGCGCTCACCGTTGCCCCGGAGCGGCTGCAGGAGGCCCTGGCCCGTATCAAGCAGGCCGGTTTCTGATGCCCACGGCCTTCATTGGCCTGGGCTCCAACCTCGGCCCAGGGCAGGGCAACCTGCTCGCCGCTTGGCGGCGACTGCAAGAGCATCCGAAAATCCGGGGGGTGCGGCTCTCCAGCCCCTATGAAACAGCCCCGGTGGAAATGGCCTCGGCCAACTGGTTCACCAACGCAGTGGGGGAAATCGAAACCGATCTCACCCCCGAGGAGCTCCTGGAGACGATGCTGGCGATTGAACGGGACATGGGGCGGGACCGGCGGCAGGGGCGGGACCGGATCATCGATCTCGATCTGCTCTTTTATGGCGAGCTGATCCGAGAAAGTCCTCAATGCCGGGTGCCTCACCCGGAAATCCCCTATCGGCTTTTCGTCCTGGCGCCCCTGGCGGAGATCGCCCCCGGCCTGCGGCACCCGCACACCGGTCTGACTCCGGCGGCGATGGTCGCTCGGCTCGATGCCGCCGGCCAGGGGATCCGCAAGGTTGACTGGGAGAGGGAAACTGACCGATGAGCCGGCTGCTGATTCTGTTCGGTTTGCTGTACCTCCTGTACCGGAAAGCCCGGGGGGGCAGCCCGGGACGCACCCAATCGGAGCAGGAGGCCGGTTCCGTCAAGCACGACATTCTGATCGAAGACCCTGTCTGCCACACGTACGTTCCGAAAAGCCAAGCGGTTTCCCTGGACCGGGGCGACAAAATCTATTATTTCTGCAGCAGAAAGTGTCGCGATGCATTCTGCCGCAAGGAGGAGCAGCCATGAAGTTTTTCATCGACACCGCCAACCTCGACGAAATCCGCCAGGCCGTGGATATGGGAATGGTGGATGGCGTCACCACCAATCCCTCCCTGGTGGCCAGGGAAAAGATGCCGTTCGAGAAGCTCATCACCGAGATCTGCAAGCTGGTGGACGGACCAGTGAGTGCCGAGGTGGTCAGCCTGGAGGCGGGGGCGATGGTGGCCGAGGGCCGGAAACTGGCGGCCATCCACGAGAATATTGTCATCAAGGTGCCCATGACCACCGACGGCCTGAAGGCCACCAAGATGTTTGCCGACGAAGGGATCAAGACCAACGTCACCCTGGTGTTTTCCCCGGCGCAGGCCCTCCTCGCCGCCAAGGCCGGGGCCACCTTCGTCAGTCCCTTCGTGGGCCGGCTGGACGACATCGCCCAAAACGGCATGGAGCTGATTGACCAGATCATGAATATTTATGATAATTACGGCTATGCCTCGGAGGTGATCGTCGCCAGCATCCGCCACCCCATGCACGTCATCGAGGCGGCGCTTGCCGGGGCCCACATAGCCACCATTCCGTTCAAGGTCATTGGCCAGCTTGCCAAGCACCCGCTCACCGACATCGGGATCGAGAAGTTCCTGAGCGACTGGCAGAAGAGGGCCCAGGCCTAAAAGAGGTCGCATGCGCGGATTTGCCGCCCCCAAACCGCTCTCCTTGCTGCTGATCGCCATCCTGTGGCTGCTGCCGGCCACGGCCATGGCCACCATTTACGCCTTCAAGGATGCGAACGGGGTGCTGCATCTCACCAATGTTCCCATCGACAGCCGCTACAAGCCACTGTCGGCGCTGCCTCCCCTGAGGCCGCAGCGGGCGTTCACGGCCGCCGATTACGAAATTCACATCCGGGAGGCTGCCAGCCTTTTCCAGATCGATCCCCTGCTGATCACCGCAGTGATCCGGGCTGAATCCTGTTTCAACTGCATGGCCGTCTCCAGCAAGGGTGCCCAGGGGCTCATGCAGCTCATGCCGGAAACCGCCCGCGACATGAATGTGCGCGATCCGTTCGATCCGGCGGAGAACATCCTGGGGGGCACCCGTTACCTCCGCAAGATGCTCGACCTGTTCGGGGGCGATCTCAGGCTGGCGCTGGCCGCATACAACGCGGGCCCGGAACGGGTGCGCCTCCTGGGGCAGATCCCGCCCATCCCGGAGACCCAGGAGTACGTCCAGCGGGTTTTGGACCACTACCGGCACTTCCAGGCCGCAGCCTCGGCCGGCAAGAGCTGGGCCAACCTCGCGTACGATTGAGCCGTGCACAACGTCGCCACCATCCCCAACCTGCTCACCGGTTACCGCTTCGCGGTGGTGCCCGTGCTGCTCCTTTGCCTCCATCCCGGGGCCTCGGCACTCGTCAGCCTGCTCGCCTTCGCCCTCTTTCTCTCCGCGGCGCTCACCGACCTGGCCGACGGCTACATCGCTCGCAGGCAGCGGAGCGAATCCATCCTGGGTAAGCTGATGGACCCCTTGGCCGACAAGGTCCTGGTGGCGGTGGCCCTGGTCATGCTCATCCCCATGGAGCTGGTCCCCGCCTGGGTGAGCTTCCTGATCATCGCCCGGGAGCTGGCGATCACCGGGCTCAGGAGCCTGGCCGCCTCCTCGGGCATCGTGGTGGCGGCGAGCGGCCTGGGGAAGATCAAGAGTATTTCCCAATACACCGCCCTCTGCATCCTCATCTTTCCGCAGGAGCTCATGC
>JAJYKH010000203.1 GCA_021788685.1 Deltaproteobacteria bacterium
TAGAATTCTCTTCTGGTCCCCGCGTAAGTGGGGGCAGAATCAAAAAGAGCAACTGGAAAGACGCGTCCAAATCCTGGACCTGAGCTTGAAAATTCTGGTGCCCGCGGCCTTGCTCCTCTGCCTGGCCCTCGCGGGGCGGGCGGCCGCGGGCGATCCGCGCTCGGCCGCGGAGGCGGCCGCGGACGCCGCCGCCGGCAGGTTCGGGAGCGCCGGGGCCTTCGCCGAGAACGGCGCGGCGCCGCTCACCTCCCCGGGGAAGGAGCTGTTCACCATCGACCGCTCCGCATCGGGATCGGTGCAGATCGCCTCCCCCTCCTCCCGGGCCTTCCTCTCCCTGGTGGTGCAGCCGGCCGCGACCGGCGACCTGGGGACGGTCCGGATCGACCAGGACCTGGACTTCGACGGGACGCCGGAGAGCGGTTACGTGGTGCCGGCGCCCGTCTCCGGGGTGTGCGCGAACGGCGTCATCTCCTGCGACCCCGGGACCTGGCTGCACTGCACGCCTTACGCCTGGACGGCGGACGGCTCCGGCCGGGTCTCGCTCAAGGCCTCGCTCCTGAGCGACCTGGGGGGATGCTACTGCATCAACCAGTCCTGCGGCTCCCGGCTGGTCTGGGACAACCTCGGGCTGGTGGTGAAGGACCTGGGCGGCGGGGCCGTGGGCGCCGTCCAGGCCAAAAAGGAGAGCTGGGTCATCACCGAGGTGAAGGCGGACGGGCCGGCCATCTCCTACTACGGCCGGGACACCTCCGATCCGGCGGCCGGAACCGGGTCGCCTTCCCAGACAGGGTATTTCGCGGACGCGGGGGCCATGGCCGGGGACGCGCAAACGGAGGCCGCCGCCCAGTCCGGGGACCCGGACAGCTACGCGGGCCTTCTCGCGGGGAGCCTCGCCGGCAGGGGGACAAGCACGGCGGAGCGGCAGTGCACGGACCGGCGGCAGATCTCGCTGATCGACTGGTGCAGCGGCCCGATCACCGCCGGCGCGTCCCAGGCCTCCGGGGCCTGCGGGGCGGACGGCGCCCAGTCCCCCACGGTGGTCTTCGACTGGCAGGTGACCTACCGGCTCGCGGACCAGAGCACCCATACGACCTCCGGCTCCGTGACCCGCACCCTCTGCGTGGATCATCTCATGTTCACCCGGATCAGGCAGGACCCGTCGGGGCAGACCCTCGACATCCAGTACGAAGGCACCGACCCGTCGGGAACCCAGGTCGGCTGGAACTGCGGCGGGGTCTACACCGACTGGCTGACCGTCGATACGGTCACGCTGCCCGCGGATGTCCGGGAATGGGAAGGCCGGGTCAACATCTCCTATTCCGGCGGCGGGTGTGAGGCGGGGACCGCCGCCGCGACCGCCTACTGGTGCGACCGGAACTGCGACGTGGCCGAAAGCGAGGACGACACCTGCGGGCCGCTTGCGGCCGACCCCGACTGCCGGCTCGAAACCGAAAAGGTGGACGGGGTGACCACCATCCGGAATTTCAATCCCACGGGCCTGGCGCCGCTCCCCTCGACCCGCACCTTCACCTCCACGGGCTGCTCCTACGACCTCACCCGGAACTGGTGGGAGAGGGACCGCACCTACCGGTGCACCGCGAACAGCACCTTCTCGTTCGACGACCTGGCCCAGCGGACCGGCGCCATCGCGGTTTCGGTGGACGCCAACGTGCCGGACGCCGCCACCGTCAGCTATACGGACCGGCGGCTCGGCACGGACGGGGCCTGGACCACCGACAACCACTCGCTCTCCCTGCCGGACACCGACGCCGGCCCGGGCTGCGAGCAGGTGTGCAAGACCCGCCGGCCGGCCGAGGACACCCAGGCGGGCCAAGCCGGGCCGACCACCGATTTCCGGACCGGAAACGCGGGATACGACTTCTTCTACCGGACCTGCGACCGCAGCGGCAATTGCCCCGCCGGCCCCGGCGAGGAAATCCTCACCTCCTGCCGGTGCATCGACGAGTTCGCCGAGGCCGCCTCCATCATGATGTCGCTCGGTGCGGCGGCCAAGGACATCATCTGCTCGGACGGGGTGAAAAAATGAGATCCGGGGTCCTGGCCGCGGCCTTCCTCCTTCCGCTCCTCCTGCCCGGGCGGGCCTTCGCCGCCCTGACCGGCACGGTCTGCGGCAAGGACCTGAACGGGGACGGAACGTACGACGGCTCCGGGGAGATCTCGCAGTGCGTGGACGGCGTCTGCCCCTACGACGCCGTGCAGTGCGATCCCTCCTACGCCGCGCCCGTGTGCCCGGCGCCCGGAACGATCAACACGGACCGGGACATGTGCCAGGCCGCTCCCCTTTCCATCGACTGCCCGGCGGGGTACGCCTACGATGCCTCGATCGACCGCTGCGCAGGGGAGGTGCAGTGCCCGGACGGCGGGGTTCTCAACCCGGCGACCGACCTCTGCGAGAAGCTGGTCACCAACGGCTGCCCTACCGGGTACACCTACGATCCCTCCCGGGACGTGTGCCGGGAACCGGTCTCCTGCTCAAACGGGGGGACGTTTATCGCTTCCCGGGACCGGTGTGAGCTGGCGCCGGTCCCGACCTGCCCGGGCGGCTACGCGTACAGCCCCGACCGGCAGGAGTGCGAGGCGCCGCCGCAGTGCAGCGCGGGGTCCTACAATGCGACCTACGATCTCTGTCTCGCCAGCTACACGATCGGGTGCCCGAGCGGGTATTCGTATGCATCGAGCCGGTGCCGGTGCGAGAGGAGTCCTGTCTGTGCAAGCGGCACCTACAATCCGAGCACCAATAAATGCGAAAGCGGAGGAACCAGCACCTATCAAGCCACGTTATCCGGTGGAGTCGTTTTCGATAAAGCAGTCGCTGCTTTTGATTCATACAAATATGCGCATTGCGCGCATGGATATCTCGCTCCCGATTCTTCTCACTTCTCGACCTATGGCGTCTCCTGCTTCGGCCGTCACAATCGTGCTCTCTTTTATGTAAGCTCCTCATCATTTCCGGGCGCGGTCAACTTATCCCCCGTGATCGGAACGACCGCTTACGCTTCTCCTTCCTCTTTCTCCAGTTCGGCACCGATCGTTTCGTTCGACGACGGCGGCCCCGTCTGGAGCATGTGGAGCGGATCCGGCGGCAGTGCCTACATAAGCACCATTCCCCAGACCATAGGCGGCACCTGGACCTGCCCGAACGGCGGCACGCTGTCCGGGACGACCTGTACCGTAAACACCCTGGTCCAGACCAATCCCACCTGCCCCTCCGGCACCATGGATTACGCCGCCGACGTCTGCTACGCCCCCTGCACGCCGGAGTGCCCATCGGGAACCACGTACAGCAGCCCCCTCGGCATGTGCTGGGAGCCGGCCTCCTGCAGCTCCTCGGGAATCCTCGACACGTCGATCGATCAATGTGTTCTCCAGGCGGGGCATGACTGCGGCACCTCCACCTACGATCCGGGCCTGAACGTCTGCTATTCCCCGCCGGTCTGCGCCGGCGGCGCCTACGACGCCGCGTCCGGCGAGTGCCTCGCGGCCGTCACCAAGGAATGCGGGACCTACATCTGGAACCCGACCACGCTGAAATGCGAGCTGGCCCCGCCCTGCGGCGCACCAGGCTCGTTCTCCGCAGCGATCGACAAGTGCGCCGCCGATGCCACCCACAACTGCCCGGCCGGCTACGCCTGGAACGGCCTGCCGGTCGAGATGTGCGAGGCGGCCATCGTCTGCAGCGCCGGGACCTACGACCCCGGCACGGATCAATGCTACCTCGGGGACTATTCCTGCCCGCTCGGCAACTACACCTGCGCGGACATCAACGGCGACGGCAAGAACGAATGCTCCTCGTTTCCCTGCGTGGATCTCTCGGCCACGCCGCCGGCAACCACCCCCACCGACACCAGCACCTACAGGAACGACGGCACGGTGGACCCCGCGACCGGGGAGTGCTCGGGCCTCATCAAGATCTTCAACGGCAGGGGGGAGGAATGCCTGGAGAACGGGGTGGAGACCACCTTCTTCGACTGCTGCAGCGCGGATCAAGGCTCGTTCCTGTTCCTCGAGAAGGTCTGCCCGCAGGAAAGCATCGAGACGGCGCAGGCGGTCCGGGCGGGCCGGGCGCATTACATCGGGGAGTACTGCCGGGAGAAGATCCCGCTCATCGGCTGCATCCAGAAGGCGAAGATGTACTGCCTCTTCAACTCGAAGATGGGGCGGATCATCCAGGAGCAGGGCCGGCCGCAGCTCAAGGCCTTCGGGCCGGACGGCGGCTGGGGCACCCCCGAGGCCCCCGACTGCGAGGGGTTCAGCCCGGAGGAGTTCCAGATGCTCGATTTTTCCGGAATCGATCTCTCCGGGCTGTTCGGCGACATCAACCCGGCGGGGGCAGCGGACGTCCAGACGAACGTCCAGAACAAGGTCGATGAATTTTACCGGCACCTTCAATAAGGCCGTCCTGGTCTGGCTGCTCTCCTGCTCGGCGGCCCTGGCGGCCCGCGATGCGGGGACCAGCGGCCGGACCTACCCGATCGCGGAGCCGGACGCGCTCCAGGAGATCCGGGAGCGGGCGGCCCGGGTGGACTGGAGCCGGGCGGTCAGCAGGGAGCTGCTCGCAAGGAAGGTGGAGGACTTCCGGCCCGCCGACCTCCGCCGGCTGCCCGCCGCCGGGAGGACCAGGAGCTTCCTGGTGGACATGACCTTCCGGCTCGACCGGGACATCCCCGACGGCCGGGGCGGGTTCCTCTACCGGCTGGGGTATGCCGTCAACCCCCTGGACTACGTCCGGCTCACGAGCCTGCTGGTGATCATCGACGGCGCGGACCCGCGGCAGGTGGCGTGGTTCCGGAAGAGCCCCTACGCGAGGGACTTCCGGACCCGCCTCATCCTTTCGGGCGGCGACTACTGGGAGCTCGCCGAGAAACTGAAGCGGCCGGTGTTCTACCTGATGGACGGGATGGCCGGGCGGCTGCGGCTTGAGGCCGTGCCCTCCATCGTCTGGCAGGACGGCCGGAAGCTCAGAGTGACCGAGGTGTGCGTGGATGAAAAGGAATAACAGGCGGCTTCTCCTGCAGACGATCCTGATCGCCCTTGCTCTGGCTGGCCGGCCGGGGGAGGCGTCGGCCGCCGCCAAGTCGGGCAGCTTCATGAACCCGGTCGGCGACGTGGCCTGGCAGGAGATCTTCCCCATCAAGATCGCCGGCCTCACCATCATGGGCGGCGGCGGCTACGACATCGAGGACGGGGTCGGGTTCCCGGTCTGCGCCTGCCCGGCCCCGCCGCCGCTCTTTTTCCGGATCGGCCTCCCGGTCTCCTTCTGGGAGCCGGCCCGGCTGATCGAGACGGTCGAGACCCCCTTCTACTTCCCCTTCCTGGGCACGGGCATCTCGCCGTCCGGGGCGCAGAAGGGGTTCCTGACCGGCAAGAACCACAATCTCGCCGCGCCAGGGCAGAACGAGCAGTCCACCAGTGCCCAGGGACACTTCATGATCTTTCCGGTCTGGTCGATGCTGGAGCTGCTCACCGACTTCGCCTGCGTCGAGCACTCGGGGTTCGACCTGGCCTACCTCACCGAGATCGACCCCCTCTGGCAGGACGACGAGCTGGCCTTCATCATCCAGCCCGAGGCCCTGCTCTTCGCCAACCCATACGCCCAGATG
>JAJYKH010000204.1 GCA_021788685.1 Deltaproteobacteria bacterium
GCCATTGCCAAGGACCTGACCCGGGTTCCGGAGTCGGAGGAGTACCGGCGATATCACTTGCACGAAACCCAGGTCCAGAAGGCGATCAAGGAGGCGGTCGGCAAGGCCCGGCTCACGAAGCGGGCCTCGGCGCATACCTTCCGGCACAGCTTCGCGAGCCACCTGCTCCAAGCCAATTTCGACATCCGGACGATCCAGGAGCTGCTCGGTCACAGCGATCTCAAGACCACCATGATCTACACTCATACGGTGAAGAGCACGACCATCAAGGAAGCCCGCAGCCCGCTCGACCTCTAAGAAAGCTTCTCCCCCCCGAAAATCCTGATCTCCTTCCACCGCCCCCGTCGGAACCGCTGCATCATCAGCAGGCACTGAAGAACCATGGAAACCACCATGGCGAGCCAGACGCCGGTGGCCCGGAGGGGGGTCAGCAGGGCGAGGGCGGCGGCGAGCGGCAGCCGCACCGCCCAGAGGGCGCCCAGGACCACCTGCATGGTGCCGCGGGTGTCCCCGGCCCCTTCCAGCCCGCCGCCCAGGCAGACCCCGACGGCCATGAACGGCTGGCTCACCATGTTGAAGCGGAGGTAGAGATGGGTCAGCTCCCGGACTTTCGGGTCGGGGGTGATCAAACCCGCCAGCTCCCGGGACCAGACGAAAATAGGGAGGGCCAGCAGGGTGAGGATCAGGCCCCCGGCGCCGGCCAGGCGCCAGCCGCTCTGCTCGGCCCGTTTTTCATTGTTCGCCCCCAGGGCCTGGCCGACGAGCACGGCGGAGACCATGTTGAGGGCGTAGGCGGGGAGATAGAGGATGGCCTCGATCCGCAAGCCGTTGGTGAGCGCCGCGGTGGCGGCCACTGCTTCGAGCGGGAGCTGCCCCAGGATGGCGTAGAGGACGAGGCTCCCGAGCTGCCACCCCGCCTGGAGGAGCCCCGCCGGCCAGCCAAGCTGGAGGAGTCGCCGGGCCAGGGCGGCCTCCAATCCCCACCCGCCCCTCCCGAGCCCCTGCCGGAAGAGGATGGCCAAGGACACCGCCCCGCCGGCCAGGGAGCTGAGCGCCGTGGCGATGGCGATCCCGGACGGCCCCAGGGCGGGCAGCCCCCAGAGGCCGAAGGCCAGCCCGAAAACTGCGGGCAGGTTGAGCCCGGCGGCCACCGCCGAGGCGAGGAGCACCAGCAGGGTCTGACCCCGGGCCCGGAAGACGGCACTGGCTACCACCAGCACCCCTTCGGGGAGCAGGGAGAGGGCATACCAGGGCATGAGCGCCATGGCCGGGGCCAGTTCCGAGGGAGGAAGCGCCAAGCGGAGCAGCGATCGGGGGAGCCACACGAAGCCGAGGAGGGACACCGGGGCGGTGAGGAGCAGGGCCAGGAGCACCCCGTGGCGGGCCGCCTGCCAGAGGGCCGCGATCTCGCACGCCCCCTGGCGGCGGGCGATCACCGCCACCAGCCCCACCCCCAGGGCGTTGGCGATCACGGTGAAAAAGAAGAGGAGCTGGCTGGCGAACCCCACCGCCCCCTGGACCTGGGGGCTGAACCGGCCAGCCACGTAGACGTCGGTGAGCCCCACCGAGAACTGGAGGAGCATGGAGCCGACCAGCGGCCAGGAAAGGCGCCACATCTCGGTCCAGGAGGTCTGGGCCGTTTCCGGCCCGCGCTGGCGGAGGCCAAGGCAGGCGGCGTCCGGAGAAGGAAACGAGTCGGCCATGGGCGGGGGCCAGTGCTAACTTGGGCAAATATCCTATCCTTCCACTGTCGTCACCCCGGCGAAGGCCGGGGTCCAGAACCACTTGAAGGACTGGATGACTCGCTGCGCTTGCCCTGCGGGCCGCCCTTCGGGCGTTCAACGCGCGAGCGCTTTTGTCCGGCCTTCGCCGGAATGACGGCAAAGGCGGAACGGTGGAGGTGGAGTTTTGGAATCCAACTTAGAAAAAGGCGTTCGCTTCCTCTTTCACCCGCGCGAAATCGAAGGGCTGCCGCACCAGGGGGGTTTCCCGGATGACCGGCACCCGCTCCTCGAAGAGGGGCCGCTCCTTCCGGTAGAGGATGCCGATGGGGATCCTCGCCCCCCACTCACGGGCCCGCTCGAAGGCGGCGGCCCGGTCGGCGGGATCGTAGCCCTCCTCCAGGCGGTAGACCCGCTCCCCGTACCACTTGAAGGTGTTCACCCGGTTGAAGGTGACGCAAGGCTGGAGGATGTCGATCAGGGCGAACCCCTTGTGGCGGATCGCCTCGCTCATGAGATGCTGGAGGAAATCCATGTCCCCGGCGAAGCCCCGGGCCACGAAGCTGCAGTCGAGGGCGATGGCGAGCGCGAGCGGGTTCTCCTGGCCGGCCAGCACCCCGAATGGCTGGAGCTTGGTCACCATCCCCTCTTCCGAGGTGGGCGAGGCCTGGCCCTTGGTGAGGCCGTAGATCTGGTTGTCGTGGACGAAGAGCTTCACGTTCACGTTGCGGCGGATGGCGTGCACGAAGTGGTTGCCCCCTTCCGCGTAGCAGTCGCCGTCCCCGGTCTCCACGATGGTGAGGAGCTCGTGGTTGGCGAGGGCGACCCCGGTCGCCACCGGCAGGGTCCGGCCGTGGAGGCCGTTGAAGATGTTGCACCGGGTGTAGTGGGGCAATTTCGCCGCCTGGCCGATCCCCGAGACCATGACCACCTGGTGCGGCTCGATCCCCAGGCCGACGAAGGTCTTCCTGACCGCGTTCAGGATGCCGAAATTGCCGCAGCCCGGGCACCAGGCGGGGACCTGGCCCCGGTAGTCATCCAAGGTGGGCATGGACCTCTCCGAGCAGGGATTCGAGGGTGAAGGGCCGGCCGTCGTACCGGTTGATCCGGCCGGTGAACCCAAACCCCGTTTCCGCCCGCAGCAGGCGGGCAAACTGGCCGGTGGCGTTGCTCTCGATGCAGAGGCTCACCCGGGCTCCGCGGAGGAGCGCCAGGTAGTCGAACCGGTCGGTGAGGGGGAGCGGAAAGACCTCGCTGAAGTGGAGCATGGCGATCCGGTGCCTCCCGGACAGCGCGTCCACCACCTCCCGCATCACCCCCCAGGTGGAGCCGAAGCCGGCGAGAACGATCTCCGGCTGCTCCGCCCCGTAGAGGCTCGGGGGCGCCATCTCCTGGCGGATGAGGGGCAGCTTCCGGAAGAGCCGTTTCTCCACCATCCGGTTGCGGGTGGCCGCATCTTCGATGATGTGGCCCTCCTCGTCGTGCTCGTCGCTGTCCACCACCACCAGGTGCTTGGACGCGCCCGGCACCGCCAGGGGCGAAACGCCGTTGTCGGTGAATTGGTACCGCTTGTATGACGGGAGCCCCGCCAGCTTGTCCCCCCGCAGCCGGTAGTCGGTGTAGACCAGCCGTTCCGTGGGGAGGCCGGTCCCCGTCCATTCCGAGTCCGCCAGGTACTGGTCGCCCTGGACGAAGACCGGGACCTGGTACTTCTCGGCCAGGTCGAAGGCCTTGTTGGTGAGGAGGAAAGCCTGCTCCGGGGTGCCGGGGGCGAAGACCACCCGCGGAAACTCCCCGTGGCCGGCGTGGACCACGAAGAGGAGGTCCCCCTGCTCGGTGCGGGTGGGCAGGCCGGTGGCCGGGCCGGGCCGCTGCATCTCGGCAATGACCAGGGGGGTCTCGGTCATCCCCGCGAGCGAAAACCCCTCCTGCATGAGGGCAAATCCCCCCCCCGAGGTGCCGGTCATGGCCCGCACCCCGGCGTAGGAGGCGCCCAGGGCCATGTTGATGGCGGCGATCTCGTCTTCCGCCTGCTCCACCACCAGCCCGTGCGCCTTGGCCTTGGAGGCGAGGAAGGTCATCACCCCGGTGGACGGGGTCATGGGGTAGGCGGAGTAGAGCTTCACCCCCGACAGGAGCGCCCCCAGGCCCATGGCGGTGACCCCGTCGATGAGCATGAGCCGCTCCCCCCCGGAGGGAACGGTGCGGAAGGAGTCGAGCCGGCGGCAGTATTCCCGGACGAACCCGGAGCCGGCGCGGCCGGTTGCGATGTTGCCCCGGACCACCGGCTCGCCCTTCTTTTCCATGGTGATGCGGACGATTTCCTCGAAGGCGCCGAGATCGAGGCCAAGGAGGCCGAGAACCCCGCCCACGGCGGCGGAGTTCGCCATGATCCGGTCGCCCCCTTTTTCCACGGCCAGCCTCTCGGCGGGCAGGTCGAAAAACTCCTCGCCCTCGTACCGGTCCCGGACCGCCTCGGCGTCATAGATGATCAGGCCGCCCTCGGCGAGGGTGGGCCGGTGGATCCCGATGGTATTTTTGTCCAGGGCGACGAGGAGGTTGACCCGCTCCCGGGAGCAGGAGATCGGCCGGTCGGCGAAGCGGATCTGGTAGAAGTTGTGGCCGCCCCGGATGCGGGACATGTAGTCCTGGTGGGTGAAGACGTGGTACCCCAGGCGGGAGAACACCTTGGCCAGCAGGCCGCCGATGGTCTGCAGCCCCTGCCCCGCCTGGCCGCCGATCTTGAGGGAATAGTCCATGCCGCCACCTTCGGCCTGATCCCCCCACCCGGACCGCTAGGTGGTGAAGGGCGAATGGGTGAAAAAGTCAAACTTGGGATTGAAGGGAGAAAGACGATCGGCCGATTCGATCTGCATGTCCATTCTCAACTTCGTTTTTCCATTTTCCATTGGCGGCGCAAGAGTTGTCAAATCCGAACGGGCCGGGTCGAGGCCAGCCGCTGGGCGGGATCCCTTCCTTTTTTTTCGGGTCCTCTTTTCCCCGACCCCAAAATGGAGTACAACGAATCTGGCCGTACAGGATCACGGCTGCTTCCCCCGGTTGCAGCATCGGGACGGATGCCAATCGGAACAAAAGATTCTCGACAGCGAGCCCCCGCCAACACTTTCCCGCCAGCATCCCCAGGCCCCACCGCGTTTCGACTGCCCTCCGATCAGCCGGCACCAACGACCAGCCATGACCAAGCCCTTTGACTCCTTCGGCTCCATTCCCATTTCCGGGATTGGCGGGAAAGGAATCGGATCCCCCCTCCCTGCCGGCGAGCCCCAGGAAGGCCCCACCCTTTCACCGGCCCCTCCCAGCCGCCACGCCCGGATCCAGGAGCAGCGGCAGGCCGCGCACCAGCGCCGCCGCCGGCTGGCCCGCCTGGCCGCCATCCCGCTCGTTTTTCTCGTTCTCTATTACCTGGCCGGCTCCCTGCTGGTGCCCTACCTGCTCGAACGCGTCCTTCCCGGGCGTCTGGCCAAGGCCCTGGACCGGCCGGTTGCCGTTGGCGACGCCGCTTTCAACCCGTTCACCCTCACCGTCACCCTGGGGGACGTCCTGATCGGGCCCCGGCTGAGCGAGCCGGCGGAGGGCATCGACCCGCTCCTCTCCTTCAGCCGCCTGAAGCTCGATTTTTCCGCCGCCAGCTTTTCCAGGCTCGCCCTCATCTGCGACCGCGTGGCCGTCCGCCGGCCGGTCATCCACCTGCTCCGGCGGCAGGACGGCTCTTACAATCTGAAGGACCTCCTGCCGCCGGGGCTTGCCCGCCTGCGGTTCTCGTTCAACAACATCAGCGTCCGGGAGGGCCGGCTCGTCTTCAACGACCGGCCGGCCCGCGCCACCCAGCTCGTGGAGGACATCGACCTCGCCCTGCCGTCTCTGTCCAACATCGCTTA
>JAJYKH010000205.1 GCA_021788685.1 Deltaproteobacteria bacterium
GAGCATTTCGGGACCCGCCGCAACGCCGTAGATCGAACTTTTTGCGACGCCATCACCTACTCACAGTAATCCAAATCCTTGTGGAAGGTCTCTTCCAGCGACAGCAGGGCGATCAATCCCGCGAGCACACAGACGGCGCCCACCACGAGGGCCCCGGCCTGCAATCCGACGTACCGCCTCACGAGCTGAAAGAGGAGAGTGATCGGAACGACCATGCCGCGGACGAAGTTGGGAACGGTGGTGGCCACGGTCGCGCGCAGGTTCGTGCCGAACTGCTCGGCCGCAATGGTGACGAAAATGGCCCAGTAGCCGGCGGCAAAGCCGAGCGCCAGGCAGACGCCGTAGAAGAAGCCGGGGCTGCGGCTTCCCTGCAGGAAGTAGAGTCCGATGCCGGCGATGGTCAGGAGCATATAGAGGAAAACGACCTTTTTCCGGCTCCTGAGCGCCTGGCTCAGAAAGCCGCTGGAAAAATCCCCGAAAACCAGCCCCAGATAGCAGTACATGACCGCGTTACCCGCGGAAACGGGTCCGGTGGTTCCGAGCGCTTTGGCGAATTCCGGCGAGAAGGTGATGAGGATGCCGACCACGAACCAGATCGGGACCCCGATCAGGATGGAGTTGAGATAGCGCAGGAAACGTTTGCGCCCGGAAAACAGGGCAAAGAAATTTCCCCGGTTGGCCGCGGCCTTCTCCTCCATGGCCCGGAACATTCCCGACTCCGCCACCCGGATCCGGGCCACCAGCAGGAGGAGGCCGAGGACGCCGCCCATCATGAAGGCAAACCGCCAGTCATGGGCCTTGGCCACTGCGTTCGCCAGGATGGCGCCCGACACTCCGACCGTGGCGACGAGCATGGTGCCATACCCCCGGAGGCTGGTGGGCAGCACCTCGGAAACGAGGGTAATGCCCGCTCCCAGCTCCCCGGCCAGGCCGATGCCGGCGGTGAAGCGCAGAGCCGCATAAGCCGCGAGGGAGTGGACCATGCCGTTTGCCGCATTCGCGACGGAGTAGAGGAGGATCGAGCCGAGCATGATCTTGAGCCGCCCCTTGCGGTCTGCCAGGACGCCCCAGATGATGCCCCCGATCAGCATGCCTGCCATCTGCATGTTCAGCAGATAAACGCCCGAGTCGATCAGCTCCCGGCCGGACAGGCCGAGGGACTTGAGGCTGGGCACCCGGACAATGCTGAACAGGACCAAATCGTAGATGTCCACGAAGTAGCCGAGGGCCGCGACGATGACCGGCAGCCCGATGATGCCCCAGGGAGAAACCGCTGATCTGCGCTGCATGCTGAACCTCCATTCGGGAGGGATGGGCTTCCCCTCCCCTCGACTCCGCCAGTGGCCCGGACGTCCCCGGCGTTTGGCGCACCTATAATGAGCACCAGCAAGACTGTCAATCAGAAATCCATATTCTTTTCCGGCACCTTTCCCATTGATTGACAAAAGCACTCCCGGCCCTAAAAACTAAGAAAGGGTATTTTTCACCATTCCCTCATCCGAACCGCATGGCCGAGCCCCGCCCCATCACCCTGATCACCCATCCCCGCTTTTTCGACCACGACACCGGGGGTCATGGCCATCCCGAGATGCCGGGGCGGCTGACCGCCATCGCGGGGCGGCTGGAGGGGGGCCCCCTGGCCCCGCTCGTCACCTCCACCGCCGAAATCAAGCCCGCGGAATGGCACCAGCTGACCCCCTGCCATGACGAGACGTACCTGTACCGCTTCGAGGAGGCCGCCCTCGCCGGCCGCTCCTGGCTCGACCACCCGGACAACCAGCTCTCGTTCGGCACGTACGAAGCCGCCCTGCTCGCCGCCGGGGCCGGGATCGCGGGCATCGATCTTCTCGAAAGCGGCACCCGGACCGTGTTCGGCGCGGTCCGTCCCCCCGGCCACCATGCCGAGCAGGGGACGGCCCTGGGGTTCTGCTTCCTCAACAACGTGGCCGTGGCCGCCCGTTATTGGCAACAGCAGCACGGGCGGCGTAAAATAATGATCATCGACTGGGACGCCCACCACGGCAACGGCATCCAGGCCGCCTTCGAGGAGGACCCCGAGGTCTTCTACATCAGCCTTCACGAGCATCCCACCTTCAGCTTTCCGGGCACCGGCTGGGCGGAAGACACCGGCAGCGGCGCCGGCCGGGGGACCACCCTCAACCTGCCGCTGCCCCCGGGCACGGGCGACGCGATCGTGCTCGCACTGCTCCGCGGACGAGTGGCATCCGCCATCGAGCGCTTCCGGCCCGATGGTCTCATCGTGGCCGCCGGCTTCGACGGCGCGGCCGAGGACGACATGTCCGGATTGTCCTATTCGCCCGCCCTGTTCCGGGATCTCGGCCGCCTCACCGCCGCCTGGGCGGAGCAGTACTGCCAGGGAAGGGTGCTCTCGCTGCTCGAAGGCGGCTATCACCTGGAATCCCTGGCAAGGGGCGTGGAGGCGTATCTGGGAGGGCTGGCGGGGGTGGAGGTGTGAGGTCGGAGGCCGGAGGCAAAGTCATGCCGCCTCCAGCCTCAAGCGCTGCGATCCTCCAACCTTCAACCTCTAACCTCAACCGGGAACAGGACGGAATACAATCCGGGCATTTCACTTCGGGGATTGGCTTTCAAGGAGGAAGAGGCATGTACGTTGCCATGCACATGAGCAGCCCGGCGGTCACCATCCGGGAGGACGTTCCTCTCCAGGAGGTGCGTGAGATCCTGCGCGCCGGCCGCTTTCGGCATCTGCCGGTGGTGGACGGCGACGGGAAGCTGGTGGGGATGGTCACCGACCGGGATCTGCGCTCCGCCTCCCCCTCCACCATCCTGGACGAGGCGGAAAGCCGGGCCGAGCTGGCCCGCATGGCCCGGACGCCGGTGCGCACCATCATGAGCACTCGGCTGGTGACCCTCGCCCCCACCTCCACCCTGGACGACGCCCTCTTTCTCCTCGACCGGGAAAAGGTGGGCGCGATCCCGGTGGTGGACGAGCACCAGTGCGTGGTGGGGGTCTTCTCCATCCGGGACCTGATCAAGGCCTACCGGCGGCTGTTCGGGCTGGGCGAACGGGGCTCCGCCCTCATCGCCATCGAGAACGACAACAAGCCCCGGCTGCTGACCCGCATCGTCGAGGTGCTGGAAGAGCAGGCGATCCCCTTCACCCGGCTGGTGCAAAGCGAAGAGGACGGGGGACCGGGCACCGTCTACCTGCGGGTGAATACCTACAACCTGCGGGCCGTGCACGCCGCCCTCCAGGAGGCGGGACTGTCCGTGATCGTTCCCCGGCTGGTCATCGAGAAGAGCAGGAGCTGCCAAGGCAATGGATAATGGACAACGGATGATGGACAATGAGTGAGTGGTGTTCGTTTTCGAGGGTCCATGATTCACCTTCCATGTCGTTGTCCATTGTCCATTATCAGTTTCCCATTAGCGAAAGGCGGCAAGGATGCTCGACGCACTTCTCTACCCCAAGCGCGTGGCGGTGATCGGCGCCTCCCGGACCCCGGGCAAAGTGGGCCACGACATCTTCGCCAACCTGCTCGCCTCGGGCTTCGCGGGCGAGGTGGTGCCGATCAATCCCGGGGCGGGAACGATTCTTGACCGGCCCGTCTTCCCCGACCTCAAAACTTACGGCCAGCCGGTGGACCTGGGGGTGGTCGCCGTGCCGCGGCCGGCGGTGATGGGTGCGGTCCAGGATCTGGCCCGGGCCGGGGCCAAGGCGGTGATCGTCATCACCGCCGGCTTCAAGGAGACCGGCCCGGAGGGGGCGGAGCTGGAGCGGCAGCTGGGCGAATTCTGCCGGAAGCGCTCCATCCGGCTCCTCGGCCCCAACTGCCTGGGGCTGATCAACACCGACAACGGCATGAACGCCTCCTTTGCCGCCATCATGCCCCGGCCTGGGACCATCTCGGTGCTCTCCCAGTCCGGGGCCCTGGCCACCTCCATCCTGGATATGGCCGACTACCGGAGCCTGGGCCTCGCCAAGGTGGCGAGCATCGGCAACAAGGCGGACATCACCGAGGTGGACCTCCTCCTCGCGCTGGCCCATGACGAGCAGACCAAGGTGATCGTGGGCTACCTGGAGGACATCAGCTCGGGCGACGACTTCGTGAAGGCGGCGGAGGAGGCCTCCACCCGCAAGCCGGTGGTCATCCTCAAGGCGGGCACCACCGCGGCCGGCCAGCGGGCCGCCTCCTCGCACACCGGGGTGCTGGCCGGCGGCGAGATCGCTTTCGGCGCGGCTTTCAAACGCTCGGGGGTCATTCGCGCCGATTCCTTCGAGGACCTCTTCGATTACGCCACCCTGCTCGCCATGCAGCCGCTGCCCCGGGGCAACCGCATCCTCATCATCACCAACGCGGGCGGCCCCGGGACCATGGCCGCCGACGCCGTAGAGCAGGCGGGCCTCCAGGTGGCGACCCTGGACCGCAACACCGCCACCGCCCTGCGGGAGACGCTGCCGGCCGCGGCCTCCACCGGCAATCCCATCGACGTGCTCGGCGACGCCGACCCGGAGCGGTACGTGACCGCGCTGACCGCCGCCCAGGACGACGACGCGGTGGACGCCATCATGGTGATCCTCACCCCCCAGGCCATGACCAAGCCGGCGGAGACCGCCCGGGCGATCATCGACAACCTGCGGGCGGACAAGCCCATCGTGGCGGTGTTCATGGGCGGCAGGGGGGTGATGCCCGGCCGCGCCGAGCTGGTGGCGGCCGGCCTCCCCGACTACTATTCGCCGGAGCGGGCGGTGAGGGCGCTCAAGGCCATGTGCGAGTACGCCGCCTGGCGGGAACGGCCCGCGCGGATGGTGACCCGCTTCCGGGTCAACCGGCGGCGGGTGGAGCGGATCATCTCCCGCAGCCTTCGCACCAAACGCCTTCACCTGGGCGAGGTGAAGGCCAAGGACATTCTCGCCGCCTACGGCTTCCGCGTCGCCCAGGGGTACCTCGCCACGACCGCCAAGGAAGCGGTGGAAATTGCCGAGCGGATCGGCTACCCGGTGGCGGTCAAAATCGTCTCTCCGGACATCGTCCACAAGACCGACCTGGGCGGGGTGAAGCTCAACGTGGCCACCGCCGGCATGGTCCGGGACGCCTTCGACCTGATGATGCTCCGCATCCGGCAGCGGGTGCCGGATGCCCGCATCGAGGGGGTGTACGTCGAGCAGATGCTCGCCCCCGGGCTCGAGGTGATCCTCGGCATGACCCGGGACCGGCAGTTCGGCCCCATGCTCATGTTCGGCCTGGGCGGCATCTTCGTGGAGGTGATGAAGGACGTCACCTTCCACCTCGCGCCCATCACCATGGGCGAGGCGATCCAGATGCTCACCGCCACCCGCTCCTACGAGATCCTCAAGGGCGCCCGCGGCCGCCAGAGCGTGGACCTGCACGCCATCGCCAACGGCCTCCAGCGGATCAGCCAGCTGGTGACCGATTTCCCCCAAATCGCGGAGCTCGACATCAACCCCTTCCTGGTGGGCGAGATCGGCACCGAGCCGTTCGTGGCCGACGCCCGCATCATGCTCCGGGAAAAGTGACCACGGCACCGAATCTTCGCGCGATCGCGTCCGGCCGCATAGCGCTGCCATAGCGTCCGGCCGCGCTTGCGCGAATCTCCGGCACCGTGATC
>JAJYKH010000206.1 GCA_021788685.1 Deltaproteobacteria bacterium
CTAAAAGGAATTCCGGGGACAGCATACTAAATTATTGTCAGTAACTCGCCCTACCCATGGATTGGCTGCATGGCGCTCGTGCCATAGCAAGATCCCGCTACCTGCTCATCGTCAGAGGCAAACGGTGCCAGGCTTGCAAACTTGCAAACTGACCTAAGGCATACCACCCCGGCCGGACTGCTCCCGATTATTCTGGCTCTTGCTTGCTGATCCGTTTTCCCTAGCTTCTTGATCTTTTCATTGCCCATTACCTCCCCGGTCCTCCGCTACGACTATGAAAAGGTATTCCGGCACGCGGCTAAAGCTGCCAACCTTGGCCGGAAACGCCCCTTGTTGAATTCATGAGCGAGGAGTATAATTTCATGAAAAAGCGAGGGGCGATTCCCTTCGCTATCTTGAACCGCACGGAGTCGGCCATGGCAAATCTGCAGATCAAGGGCATGGATGACCAGCTTTACGAAGACCTCAAGCGCCAGGCCGCCGAGGAAAACCGGACGGTGACCCAGGAGGTCGTCCATCTTCTCCGCTCTCATCTGGCTTCGCGCAAAACCAGCAAGGCTGCCAGGACGCCGGCTGAAGTCCTTCTGGAGCTGTCCGGCGCCTGGGAGGATGGACGGCCGGCCGGGGACATCGTGAACGAGATCCTGGAGTCGCGCAGAAATTCCACGCGGCTGGCCGACGGGCTCTGATGTTTCTTCTCGACACCGACACGATCATTTATGCCCTGAAGGGTGAGGAATCCGTGCGGGCCAACCTTGCCGGCCACCGCCTCTCGCCCATGGCCGTCAGCACCGTGACCTTGATGGAGCTCTATTACGGCGCCTGCAAGTCGCAGAATGTGGATGCCAATCTGGCCAAGGTCAAAATGATCGAGAGCACTTTCGAGATCATCCCCCCGGGTCCGGAAACCGGTGAAATTTTCGGCAGGCTGAAAGCGGGCCTGGAAGCGCAGGGCCGTCCCCTGGCCGACCTCGATCTGATCATCGCCGCCACGGCCCTGACCCGCAATTTCACCCTGGTCACCAACAACCAGCGTCACTTCCAGAGGGTTCAAGGACTGAAACTGGCCAACTGGCGGTAGAGTAAGCGGTCACAGGGCACCACATCTGCTTTGTTATCGGCCTGTTCGCATACCGATGTATAGCTCGCAGGCCGATGCCGCGCATCTGCGGCACCCTGTGACCGCTTACAAATACCGCCTCTATGGCTTCAAACGCATTGCCCTCTTGATTTGGTTCCGGAAAGAAGTCCCGGTCACTGGGCCAGGCTCCGAACCCCACCCTGCCATCCCTTCCCGAAAGCCCGCCACCCGCAAATCCCCACCCATCAAGCCTCCCACGAATTCCCCCTTGCAAGCCCGGGGAAAGAGGGCTATAGATTTGAGTCCGTTAGCGGCGCTCCTGCTTGCTATCAATCCCTGCGGCACTTCGAATAAAGAGAAGGGCTTGAAACGAGGATTTTCGTTCGAGTGCAAGGCGCGAGGGAGCCTGGAAAGCGGAGCGTACAGTCCTTGCGTGACCATTTCCAGGCGACTGAGCAACGCAGCAATCGGGCGAAAAGTCCGTTTCCGGATGGACACGAGGATATGACCCTCCCTGGCGGCAACTACGACGAGACCAAGATCAAGACGCTCAGCTCCATCGAGCACATTCGCCTCCGGCCCGGCATGTACATCGGCCGATTGGGCAACGGCACCCACCCCGACGACGGCATTTACATCCTGCTCAAGGAAGTCCTCGACAACGGCGTCGACGAGTTCATCATGGGGGCGGGCAAGCGCCTTGACGTCGCCATCCACGACGACGGCTCGGTGCGGGTGCGGGACTTCGGCCGGGGCATTCCGCTCGGCAAGCTCGTGGAGTGCGTGTCGGTGATCAACACCGGCGCCAAGTACAACACCGACGTCTTCCAGTTCTCCGTGGGCCTGAACGGCGTGGGCACCAAGGCGGTGAACGCGCTCTCCGAGCGGTTCGCGGTCACTTCCTTCCGGGATGGCCATCTCGCCCGGGCCCGGTTCGAATCCGGCGCGCTGATCGACCAGGAGCAGGGGACCACCAGGGAAAAGAACGGCACCCTGGTCGAGTTCCGGCCCGACGCCGCCATCTTCGAAGACTTCGCCTTCAACCCCGACTTCATCCGCAAGCGGCTCTGGCGCTACGCCCACCTCAACGCCGGCCTCAAGCTCTGCTTCGGCGACGAGACCTTCTTCTCCGCGAACGGTCTCCTCGACCTCCTCGCCAACGAGATCGACGAAGGGCGGCTCTACGAGCCCGTCCACTACAAGGACGCCACCCTGGAGTTCGCCTTCACCCACACCGACGGCTACTCCGAGTCCTACTTTTCGTTCGTGAACGGCACCTACACCAACGAGGGCGGCACCCATCTTTCCGCCTTCCGGGAAGGCATTCTCAAGGGGGTGAACGAGTTCTCGTCCAAGACCAAGTTCTCCGGCGAGGACGTGCGGGAAGGGGTGGTGGGCGCGGTGGCCATCAAGATCAAGGACCCCATCTTCGAGAGCCAGACCAAGAACAAGCTCGGCAACACCGAGATCCGCACCTGGATCGTGAATAAGGTGAAGGACGAGCTGTCGGCGTTCCTCTACAAGAACACCGACATGGCCGAGGTGCTCCTCGAAAAGATCCAGCGGAGCGCCAAGCTCCGGAAGGACCTGATGGACGTCCGCAAGGAGGCCAAGGCCAAGGCCAAGAAGGTGGCCCACAAGATCCCGAGCCTCAAGGACTGCAAGTACCACCCGTCGCCCGAGAAGCCCTCGCCGCCCGGCCGGGAGAACATGCTCTTCATCACCGAGGGGCAGTCCGCCTCCGGCTCAATCGTGAGCGCCCGCGACCCCATGACCCAGGCCGTGTTCTCCCTCAAGGGCAAGCCCATGAACGTCTACGGCCAGCAGCTCTCGCTCCTTTACAAGAACGACGAGATGTACAACATCATGCGGGCGCTCGACGTGGAAGACGCGGTGGAGACCCTGCGCTTCGACAAGATCATCCTCGCGACGGATGCGGACGTGGACGGCCTGCACATCCGGAACCTGCTCCTCACCTTTTTCCTCCATTTTTTCGAGCCCCTGGTCAAGCGCGGCCACATCTACATTCTCGAAACCCCCATCTTCCGGGTGCGCACCAAGGAGGAGACCGTCTACTGCTATTCCGAGAAGGAGAAGCGGGCGGCGGAAAAGCGGCTTGCGGGCGGCGGCAAGGTCAAAAAGCCGGTGGAGGTGACCCGCTTTAAGGGCCTCGGCGAGATCTCCCCCAAGGAGTTCAAGCAGTTCATCGGCCCGGACATGCGCCTCCAGCAGGTCAACATCGACCGGCTGAGCGAGGTGCCCAAGGTGCTCACCTTCTACATGGGCAAGAACACCCCGGAGCGCAAGCAGTACATCATGGAGCATCTGATGGAGTCGCTCGCTACATTAAACGCCTGACGCTCACCTCTGAAACGCCCACCCGCCGGAACGCGAATCCATGGAAAGCAATTACGGAGAGCTCCACAAGCTGTTCGATGAGAACTTCATCGACTACACCTCCTACGTCGTCAAGGAGCGGGCGATCCCGGACGTGGCCGACGGCCTGAAGCCGGTGCAGCGCCGCATCCTCCAGACGCTGCAGAATATGGACGACGGCCGCTTCCATAAGGTGGCCAACGTGGTGGGGGAGGCCATGAAGCTCCACCCCCACGGCGACGCCTCCATCTTCGCCGCCCTGGTCAACCTGGCCAACAAGGACTATCTCATCGACCGCCAGGGCAACTTCGGCAATGTCTACACCGGCGACCAGGCCTCGGCGGCCCGGTACATCGAATGCCGGCTGTCGCCGCTCGCCCGGGAGACCCTGTTCAACAAGGACCTGACCGAGTACGTCGAGTCCTACGACGGCCGGATGCAGGAGCCGGTGACCCTGCCGGCCAAGATCCCGCTCCTGCTCATGCTGGGGGCCGAGGGCATCGCCGTGGGCATGGCCACCAAGATCATGCCCCACAACTTCGGCGAGCTGCTGGACGCCCAGAAGAAGATCCTGCGGGGCGAGGCATTCGAGGTGCTGCCCGACTTCCCCAAAGGCGGCCTGCTCGACGCCTCGGATTACGGAGACGGCAACGGCCGGCTCAAAGTCCGGGCGGTGATCGAGGAGAAGGACGAGAAGACCATCGTCATCAAGGAAATTCCCCACGGCACCACCACCGAGACCCTGATCGAGTCGATCGAGAAGGCGGCCCGCTCCGGCAAGATCAAGATCGCCTCCATCAACGACTACACCGCCGAAGAGGCGGAGATCGAGATCAAGCTTGCCCGGGGGATCTACGCCAAGGACACCATCAAGGCGCTCTACGCTTTCTCCGACTGCGAGATCGCCATCGTCCCGAACCTCACGGTGATCCGGGACAACAACCCCGTCACCATGAGCGTGGAGGAGGTGCTCCGCTACAACACGGAAAAGCTCGTGGCGGACCTCGAAATGGAGCTCGGCATCGAGCTGGGCCGCCTCAAGGAAAAGCTCCATGCGGCGCTGCTGGAGCAGATCTTCATCGAGGAGCGGCTCTATAAGGAAATCGAGGAGGAGACCACCTACGAGCTGGTGGTGAAAGCGGTGGAGAACGCCCTCGCCCCCTTCCGGGACCGGCTGCTCCGGGAGGTGACCCGGGAGGATGTGGAGCGGCTCCTCGAAATCCGCATCAAGCGCATCTCCCGCTACGACATCAACAAGAAGAAAAAAGAGGTGAAGGACCTCCGGGACCGCATCAAGGAGGTGGAAACCCACCTGGAGGACATGGTGGGCTTCACCATCGGCTACCTCGACGGCCTGCTCGACAAGTACGGCCATCTCTACCCGCGGCGCACCAGGCTGGAAACCTTCCAGGAGGTGACCGTCCGGGCGGTGGCCCTCTCCAACCTCGTCGTGGGCTACGATCGGGAAACCGGGTTCCTGGGGACCCAGATCAAGGCGGAGCCGGAGATGAGCTTCTCCTGCTCGGAGTACGACCGCATCCTGCTCATCCACAAGACCGGCGCCTACAAGGTGATCAACGTGGCCGACAAGCTCTTCGTGGGCCACGACCTGGAGTGGTTCGGCAAGGTGGAGGAGAACCTGCTCTTCAATGTCATCTACCGGGACGGGGAGCACAACCTCTCGTTCCTGAAACGGTTCACCACCCCCCGGTTCATCCTGGAGAAGGAGTACCATCTCTTCCCGGAGCACCGCCAGTCGCAGATCCAGCTCCTGAAGACGGGGCAGGGGGTGCGGGTGAAGGTGTATCTCGCCCCCTCCAAGCGGGCCCGGTCGAACATCCTCGACCTCGCCATGGACGACTTCCTGATCAAGGGGGCCCCTGCCATCGGCAAGCGGGTTTCCGACCGGCCAGTCCGGAAGGTGGTGGAGGTGGTGGACGCCGAGGCGGCGGCCCCGGAAGAGCCAAAGCCGCTCGGGCTGTTCAAAAAGGAGTGAGGGCAGAGCTTCGCTGTTGGAGGACCGCTTCGCTTGAGATACTATGTAGCAAACGCCAGATACGCAAAACGGGCCGCGGCTGTTAAGCTTGTTCTCCGAAAGTAGATGATCAATCCATAAGGAGACAAGCCATGGAAACAGC
>JAJYKH010000207.1 GCA_021788685.1 Deltaproteobacteria bacterium
ATTCACCGGCACGGAAAGCCCTCCCGAGGAGGGAGGAGGCCAGGGCAGCAAACTGGATCATGGTCCCTTCGCGGCCGATGGTAATGCCTCCGCTCACGCCGAGGAGGGAGGAGCCCGTCCGGATGAGGTTCGGGCCGAGCGGCAGGATGCCGTCGCCCACGCGCACCGCCTCCATGTATTCGGGTCCGCGCGGCCGCTTGATCCAGCGATGGTTCGCGCACATGCCCAGCCCGCACACGGTGCCGGCGATGGCCGGCGTCGCCACGCGAGCCCATAACGGCAACGAACGCGCGGCCGCGACCAAATGCTCCTGGGAGGAATAGAAGTGAACGATCAGGTACATCGCCGAGCGGAACAGCTCAACGGCAAGGGAACCGATGACGCCGACCACTGCCGCTACGAGAAGCATCGGCGCCATCGGATCGAGACCAACACCAGAGGGGCAAGTGGAGTGCTCCGACCGCGCGGCATGGGACATCGTAGAATTTTTCACATTCCTCTCTTTGGTTCCTTTGTTATTTTGCCGATTGCCGGGGAGAAACGTCCATTCCTCGTGGTGCCATGGCCATGGCAATTCCCCGGGCACCCATCAGTCGTTGCGCTGTGCCCGATGGGGCCTGACAGGCGCAACCGCCCGCCGCCGATTGCCTGATCGCAGCTCCTGGTTGGTTCCCTTTGTCTTTATCTCCCGTGCTTTTCGCCCGCGGTCATGGGCGGCCGCTGGACGGCTGGTGGCCCGGAGCACGGCATCCTGCTATCTCCCCGGAACAGCCTGGAATCCTCCCGTGGAAAGGCGTTCCATCTGTTTAACTGACGGTTGCGGTAATTTCAACCGAATAGTTCCCTGCTGCAATCACACTTGAAACGGTGCCGCAGATCCGCCGCGAGACCTGGCTCGACAAGCACAGCTGGGCACGGGCATGGGGTACTGCGTTCTTGCCCGGGAAGGGGCCATCGATCGGCACGCCGGGCGTCGGCCGCTCCTCGGGCAAGGGCCACAAAAGCGTTTGGCAAGGAGGGGCAATTTAGTTAGCTTGCTAATGAATTTCGCTTTGAGAGAGACCATGCAGCGGCTCGATCCCCACGAAAGCCTGGGCTTTCATTGCAACCTTACCCAGAAGGCATTCCTTGGCGCCCTGGAGAAGCATCTCCGGGGGTCCGGCGTGAGCCCGGGCCAGCATGTAGCCCTGGCGCAGCTCATTGCCTCCGGACCGGTCTCGCAATCCGAGCTCGTCAGCCGCCTCTCTATTACCCCTGCGACCGGGGTCCGACTCATCGACCGCATGGAGCGCGACGGCTGGGTGGTGCGCCGACCCGACCCGACCGACGGCCGCGTGAAGCTCGTGGTGCCGACCCCCCGGGCCGCCGTGGCTTGGAAGCAGATCTCCGAGGCGGGGCGGAAGGTGCTGGCCCGGGCCTACCGGGGCATCTCCGCCGCCGAGCTCGAGACTGTCAAGCAGGTGCTGGCCCGGGTACGGCAGAACCTCGGAGGCTAATTTTTGCCCATATAGTTAGCATGCCAACTTTTAACGTCTTCAGAAAGGAGTGGAGCCATGGAGGAAACCAGGTACGTGCTGCGGCCGGTGGGCGTCGTCCGCTCATCGCTTGTCTCTCGTGAGAGCTGCCCGAAACAGGGATGGGAAGGGGCCCCCGAGGCCTGGCTGGAAATCGACCCCGCCTTCGCCGATGGACTCGACGGCCTCAGTGTCGGGGCCGAAATCCTGATTCTGACGTGGCTGCATGAGGGGCGGCGCGATGTGCTCCGGGTCCATCCCCGGGGGAACCCCGATGCCCCCCTCCGGGGCGTTTTTGCCACCAGGTCGCCGGACCGCCCCAATCCCGTCGGCCTCCACCGGGTGACCGTGACGGCGATCGGGGAGGGCACGATCGGGGTCCGCCCCCTGGAGGCCCTGGACCACACGCCGGTCATCGACATCAAGCCGGTTCTGCACCAGGCCGACGAGCGGTAGCCGCCTGCCCGCCGGAGGTGAGGAGATGCTGCTGAACCGTTACCGGATCGAGATGTTCCGTCCTGCCTGCAACGCCAGTTTTCAAAGCCTGAATTGCCATGCCCAACTGGAAGAGGATATCGGCGAGGTGATCCCTTACCTCAACGCCGTTCTCGGGGGCACCGGGTTTACGAGAGAGCCGCCTTCGGTGATGTTCCGGGTCCATGGCCGGCTCATTGCCGTCCACCCCAGGAAAATCGCGATCAACGCGCTCAACGATGCCGAGGAGGCCGAGAAGATCCTGCGATGGCTGCAACAGGAGATCAACGAGGCCTGGGAAAGGCGGGAGGCGATCACCCCCAGCTATGCAGCGGCCCCCAGGCCGCAGCCGATGGCGGTTGTGAAGCTCCTGCCCAAAACCAACTGCGGTGAATGCGGGCAGGCCACCTGCCTGCTGTTTTCGACCCTCGTGGTGCAAGGGGTGCTCGGCGCGGAAGGATGTCCCCGGATCAGCCGGGGAAACAGGGAAAGAATGGAAGAATATCTGGCACGATTCCCCCGTATCGATTACTGACAAGGGCACCCGGCCCCAAATCAATCTGGACAGCCAAAATATGAGCAACAACGTGAATGCAGCCACCGCATCCCCTTCGGCCTCGGCCGAAAAGACCGCCTTCGCCATCCTGGTCATCATCAGCGTGTGCCATCTGCTCAACGACACGCTGCAGACCCTGCTGTCGGCGATTTACCCGCTCCTCCAGACCAGCTACGGGTTGAGCTTCGCCCAGATCGGGGTCATCACCCTCACCTTCCAGGGCACGGCCTCGGTCCTCCAGCCCATGGTCGGCTTTCTCACCGACCGCCACCCGCGGCCCTATTCCCTGGCGGTGGGGATGGGACTCACCCTGACCGGGCTGGTGCTGTTTTCCCGGGCCGCGAGCTACCCGGTGCTGCTGGTGGCCGCGTCCCTGGTGGGCACCGGCTCCTCGGTGTTCCACCCCGAGTCGTCGCGGGTGGCGCGGATGGCCTCCGGCGGCCGCCACGGGCTGGCCCAGTCCCTGTTCCAGGTGGGAGGCAACGCGGGCGGGGCCATCGGGCCGCTGCTCGCCGCCCTCATCGTCCTCCGCCATGGGCAGGCGAGCCTCGCCTGGTTTTCCCTGGCCGCCTTGCTGGGCATTTATCTCCTGATCAAGGTCGGCCACTGGTACAAGAGCCACGGCCTCCGGCGGCTCACGCCGCGCTCCGCGGCCGCGGCCTGCCGGGCCAGCTTGCCGCGCGGCCGGGTGGTCCTCACCCTGGCGATGCTCCTGGCCCTCATGTTCTCGAAGTTCTTCTACATGGCCTCAATGTCGAGCTACTACACCTTCTTTCTGATCGGCAAGTTCCATGTCCCGGTGCGGAGCGCCCAGCTCCACCTCTTCGTCTTCTTCGGCGCCGTGGCGGCCGGCACCCTGGCCGGCGGCTCCTTCGGGGACCGCTTCGGCCGGAAGGTGGTGATCTGGGTTTCGATCCTGGGGGTGCTGCCCTTCACCCTGGCCTTGCCGTACGCCAACCTGTTCTGGACCGGAGTGCTCACCGTGCCCATCGGCATGATCCTGGGTTCCGCCTTTCCGGCCATCGTGGTCTATGCCCAGGAGCTCCTTCCGGCCCAGGTCGGCACCGTGGCCGGGATGGCGTTCGGTCTGGCCTTTGGCTTGGGCGGGATCGGCGCCGCGGTGCTGGGGCACCTGGCGGACGTGACCAGCATGGCGTTCGTGTTCCGGGTGTGCTCGTATCTCCCCGCCATCGGCCTGGTGGCCCTGTTTCTGCCCGACCTCAAGCGGGGTCTGCCATCCGGCCGTGAGTGAAAAAATTCCGTGATTTTATAAAGAATGACTTGGTGGGCGGCAGCCGCATCTTTCCGCCCTCGCCAACCTTACCGCCTGGGAGGCGGAACCGCCGTTTTCGCCGGTGGAGAGGGAATCGGCGGGACTGGGTTGGCCCGCTCGAAGGTATGAGGAAAAGGGGAGAGGGAACCATCCCTCTCCCCTTCGTTACTAGTCGTCGCTCGATTTGCTTGAATAGCTGGAGTAATCGCTGCTCGATGTGCTTGAGCTGCTTGATGTGCTTGAACCGTGGGGCGAACCGCCGTAAGGCCTGTCGGTGTGGCAGGCATTGCACGACGTGGCACCCAGGGGCTGAGAGGAGCCCTGGAGGTTGATCATCTGCTGGTTGTCCTTGGCCAGGGTGGACGGGTAGAGCGCATGCGGCTCGCCGTGGCAGGTGGAGCACAGGATCTTGTTGTCTTCATGCCCCCTGCTGTTCAGGTACTTGCCGAAGATGCCCGTGCTCAGGTAACCGTTGCCTTCGCCGGTATTGCTGTGGCAGGTGGCGCACTGGGGCAGGGTCGCATCCGACCAGGGCTGGTCCATCTGGTGCTGGGCCACCCGTTGGTTCAGGTCGCCATGGCAGTCGGTGCACCAGACGTTGTGGGCCGGGGTGCCGATGGTCTTTTGGGTGTGGAGGCCGCGGTAGCAGTTCACGCCGTTGCCTGGATGGCACCTGTAGCAGTCGGTGGCCAGGTTCGGGTCCATGGACAGGGCGGCCTTGCTCTGCACGTGGAACCGGTGGAGCACATCGGAGAAGGTGTACTGGGATACCGGGTAGCCGGCGTAGCCGGGCGGGGTGGACTCGCCCATGGCTGGATCGAGATGGCACTGGGAGCAGCGGATGGGGCCGGGGACCCCATCGCCGTCCGGGTCGATTTTGGCGATGTTAATGCCGGTGTCCCGCTGATGGAGGTAGCCCATGGCCTGGAAGGAGCCGTCAGGGGTGGCCGGGAAGCCGTAGTCCGCCGCCACCTGGAGGTGGCAGGAGCAGCAGCCGCCGAAGCCCGCCGGGGCCACGGTGTTGGTCTGGGCCAGCAGGGTGTTGGTGGCCCGGTCATACACCTTGATGTTGGCTGTGAGGAAAGGGTTTCGTTTGGGCCCGCCCAAGGGATCGATCATGACGCCGTTGGGGTCGATATTGGGATAGGCGGGGATGCCTTTGATCTCCCACCATCCCTGATCGCTGTGGGCTTGCATCTCGCCACTCAGCTTGGCGCCGGTGAGACCCTGATAATTGCCTTTGGAGTCTTTGGGGTTGAAGCCGGGGAAAAGCTTGGGCGCGTTTTTGACCCAGCTCTGGTAATACGGGTCGGCATCCAGGGCGGCCTTGGTATCCTCGACGATGTTGTACACCACGCGAATTTTGGTCGGGTCGGCCATGATCTGGGGCTCCGAACCGCGCCGGATGACCTGCGCCCGCAAGGTGTTGAACGGGGGCAGCAGCATGAATTTGTCAAAGGTCATGCAAACGCAGTGCATGCCGAGATCGTTCGTGGCCGCGACCACCACGGACGGGCCGCTCGCCGCGCTGGCAACTCCGGTGGTGAGGACCATTGTCGCCAACGCCCCACCTAACAGATAAATTTTCTTCATTTCCTTGTCTCTCCCGAATGGGAATCTTTTGTTTTTCTCTTTCCCTCCGTCGGTGGAGGGAAACCGAATCTGCGGAACTGCTGGCCAAACTTCCGTTCACCACCTCCTTTTGCTTGGGGTCATCGCATGTGCAGCATTTATTATGAGGAAAAAATAAAAAAACTCTGCTGCCCTGCA
>JAJYKH010000208.1 GCA_021788685.1 Deltaproteobacteria bacterium
CCGAATCATGATGGCGTCGCAAAAATCCCGATTTACGGCGTTGCGGCGGGTCGCGAAAGCGGAGACGTATATTAGGTACGTCTCCGCTTTCGCGACACCACCGCGCCTTGTCTATCGAACTTTTGTGCTGAGCCATCCTGGCTTGGGTGGCGGCTTCTTGCGAGATCATCAATGGTGAATTGTCGGCCTCGCAAAAAGCCGCTCCGCCGAAGGCCCGCGTTCTGTATGGAGTTGTTTTTCGTTTCCACCCGCCAAGATCCTGGGGTTTTTGCGAAATCATCATGAATTCGATCCTGTCCTTCATCATCGCCCTCGGGGTGCTCATTTTCGTTCACGAATTCGGCCACTTCATCCTGGCCAAGCTCTTCGGGGTCAGGGTGGAGCGCTTCTCCCTCGGCTTTGGCCCCAAGGTGGCGGGCCACCGCTTCGGGGAGACGGAGTACCTGATCAGCGCCTTTCCGCTGGGCGGCTACGTCAAGATGTTCGGCGAGCAGCGCGGGGAGGAGATCCCCGCCTCGGAGGCGCACCGCTCCTTTTCCCACAATCCGGTGTGGCAGCGGTTCCTCATCGTCTTTGCCGGGCCCTTTTTCAACCTGCTCTTTGCGGTCTTTCTCTTTTTCCTGATCTTCAGTATCGCCGGCCTGCCGCAGCTCAAGCCCACTACCAAGATCGGGGAGATCCAGCCCGACTCCCCGGCCGCGGCCATGGGGCTCAAAGCAGG
Organism: Deltaproteobacteria bacterium; assembly: GCA_021788685.1. Classification (GTDB taxonomy): domain Bacteria; phylum Desulfobacterota; class Desulfobulbia; order Desulfobulbales; family UBA5123; genus JAJYKH01. Next base: position 722 of record JAJYKH010000208.1, read on the forward strand.
CGACCAGGTCCGGCGGGTCGATGGCCGGCAGATCGCCCAGTGGGAGGATATTTCCGGGGCGATTCAGCAGAGCGGGGGGAAACCGGTGGCGGTGACAGTGGAGCGGGACGGAAGGCTCGTGGTGGTGACCGGCAGGCCCGAGCGCCAGGAGACCAAGGACATCTTCGGGGAGGTCACGGGCGAGCGGTGGCTGCTCGGCATTTCCCGGACGGAAGAGGTCTACTACCAGAACATTTCCGCCCTCGACGCCCTGCAGGCCGCCTTCGACCAGACCTGGGGGTTCATCTACCTCACGGTGATGGGCATCGTCAAAATCATCCAGCAGGTGGTCCCCGCCTCCGAGCTGGGCGGCCCGATCCTCATTGCCCAGATGGCCGGCCGGCAGATGGAGGCGGGGTGGCTCAACCTGCTCCACTTCATGGGGCTCCTGAGCGTCAACCTGGGCATCCTCAACCTGATTCCCATTCCTATCCTGGACGGGGGGCATCTGGCCTTCTTCACCATCGAGGGGATCATGCGCAAGCCGCTTTCGCTCAGGACCCAGGAGGTGTGGCAGCAGATCGGCCTCATGCTGATTGCCGCCCTCATGATCTTCGTCTTCTACAACGACCTGATCAGAGTCTTCTCCCGCGGGTGACGGCGGTCAGCACCCAGTCCCCTCAGCTGTGACCGTTCCGAGATCCTTGACTTTTCCATGACTCCCACCGGCAATCATCTGCCCCAAGAAGGGCCGGTCGTCCTCGCCATCGAAACCTCGGGGATGTGCGGCAGCATCGCCCTGGTGACCGGCCGGGAATGCATCGGCGAATATTCCCTGCAATCGAAGCTCACCCATTCCCGGCGGCTGCTTGCCGGCATCGACTGGCTGCTGGGGGAAGCGGGTCTCGACTGGCCGGGGATCGGGGGGATCGCGGTCAGCCTGGGGCCGGGGAGCTTCACCGGCCTGCGGATCGGGCTGAGCACCGCCAAGGGGCTGGCCATGGCGACCGGGGCCCCGCTCCTCGGGGTTTCCGCCCTGGACGGCCTGGCCGCCCAGCTTGCCCATGCCGCCCTCCCGGTCTGCCCGGTGCTCGATGCGCGGAAAAAAGAGGTGTATGCCGCCTTCTTCCGCAGCGGCCCGGAGGGGCGTCCCCATAAAACGAGCGACTCCATGGTGCTGCCGCCCGCGGCCCTGGCGGCCATGATCAGCGAGCCCACCCTCCTGGTGGGCGACGGGGCGGCCCTCTATGGCGATCTCTTCCGCGAGCGGCTGGGCGGCCTCGCCCTTTTCCCGCCCGCCCCGGTTTATTTCCCCCGGGCCGCGGCCATCGGCTTTCTCGCCCTCGGCAACCTGGCCCGGGGGGAAGTCCTCGACCCGGCCGCCGCCGTGCCCATCTACATCCGGCCTTCCGAGGCGGAGCTCAAGCTGTTCTGAGAAATCCTGATCTCAATTTTGCTCTGCAGAATGCCGCCTCAGCTCGGCTGAGAAAGGGGCAGTGCTTTCGATGTATTATCGATAAGAGTGGCGGTGGCGCCTAATCACTAAACTGTCCGTTTCGGCAGGCGGCACCTGATCGCCCGGCTGTGCGATTAGCGAACGCGGCTGCGTTTGCTGGGAAACGGGGGCGGATGGTAGGCGGGGAAGGCTTACGGTGGGGAGGGGTGCGACCGTCATGGTTGCGAGGGGCTCTTGTGAGGATTTCTAGCCCCAAACTATGCAGGCGCTCACCAATTGAAGAATACATCCAAATCATATATCAGCTACTTAAACACATAAGAACTCCATATATTGTGTCACTTGAGATTCTCTAATTTTCCTTGACAGGCTCTTGTTAATAGCATCAGTATAGGCCACAGAAAGGTAAATAGAGCCATCCGGCCCTGCCATTCTTTTAACACGAACCAATCATTCGCATATGGATAATTGAATCATTTGTTCATTTTTTTTTCACTGTATCGAGGTTTCCGCTGTTCAAGGCAATTTCCTTATTAACGCATTGATAATACGTGGAACTTGCCCCAAGGCAACTCATTTTTCCCGCGCATAGCATTCCAGTCCCGTAGCCGGTGTCCATCAAAGCCGAACCTCCTCCCCGGCTTCCGGCAGGAAAACCCTCCCCTGCGCTTGGCCGAGCAGACCCGCCAAGTCCCGCTCGCGCCGCCGCTCGGGCCAGGCCATGTGGACCAGGGCCAGGCGACGGACCTCGGTTTCCCCGGCAAAATCGAGGCAGCGGCGGACGCTCCCGTGCCCCTCGCTGTCCTCGTGGAGGCGAAAGGCCTCGTGGACGGCCAGGTCGCAGCCGCAGGCCAGGGCGGTCGTTTCCGGCGTGGGCCGGCCGTCACCACTGTAGAAGAAGGAGCGGCCGTCCGCCTCCAGCCGCAGCGCCAGCGACCGCTGGGAATGGACGTTGGCGGCGGCCTGCCAGCGGAGCCCCAGGATCTCCGCCGGTCCGCCGGGCTCCAGCACGTGGAATGCCAGGGGGAAGGTCAGCTTCGCCGCGAACCCCGGGAAGGCCAGGTCGAGCGCCCGGGTCAATTTGTCTTCGATGCCCTGCTGGCCGACGATCACCAGGGGCTTCTGCCGGCCCATCTCTTGGAGCCGGATCTGCAGGAGGGGCACCCCGAAGAAGTGGTCGCCATGGAAGTGGGAAATCCACAACCCGTCGAGTTGATTCGGATCGCTCCTTCCGGCAAAATAGTGATGGGGCACGGTGAAGCCGCAGTCGAGCAGGAGCTGGCGGCCGGCCTCGGTCTCCACCAGGAGCGAGGTGTTGGGCCGGCCCGGATCACAGGATTCACCCACCCCGAGAAAAGTGACTTTCATGGCGCCTCCTTGTGGCTAGGCTGACTCATTCCTATTTTTCGGATTAGAAGGTTTTTACCACCAAACCGATTTTCCGGAAGCTGAAAGCTGATTGTTGACCGCTCAAAGGAGCCTGCCCCATGAACACCCTCACCGTGAAATGCCCCGCCTGCGGCGCAGGCAACCGGCTCCCCGCCGGCAAGCAGCACCTCGGTCCCAAGTGCGGCCGGTGCGGCAAGAAGCTCGACCTCTCCCGGGCGGCGGTGCCCGTGGAGCTGAACGACGCCGATTTCCAGGAATTCATCGCCAACACCTCCCTGCCGGTCATGGTGGACTTCTTCTCCCCCACCTGCGGCCCCTGCCAGATGGTGGCCCCGGTGATCGACTCCCTGGCCCGGCGCTACCTCCACCGGATGATCGTGGCCAAGCTCGACACCACCCGCTTTTCCCAGACCCCCTCCCGCTTTCGGATCCGGGGGGTCCCCACCCTGCTTTTCTTCAAGAACGGCCGCCAGGTGGACCAGGTGGTCGGCGCCGCCGACGAGATCACCCTCGCCCGCAAGATGGATTCCGTGCTCGCCGGCTACTGAAGGCCGCGCCAAACCAGTCCTCCAGCTCACGCCGCTAACTGCCGGGCGGCATCATCCGGGACAGCCGCTTGGCGGGACACTGCAGCCGATGACCTTCACGAGGGCCTGCCGGGGGTCCGTCTCGAAGCGCACCGGCAGAAACTGCTGCACCACCTCGATGTTGGTGCGGAGATGGCTGGTCAGCTCTTCGGTGACGAGCGACGACCGGCCGCTCGCCAGGGCCAGGTAGGGGATGAGCTGATCGGCCAGGTGCCGGTCCACCGTTGCCTGGCCGGCCATGAACGAGCCCCACTCCCGGCAGACCTCCTCGGCCACCTGCTCGGCTGGCTTGCCCCGGCGGCCGAGGCTGGTGAAGCCCGCCACGGTCCGCTCGAAGACCGCCTTCAGGAAAAGGGCATTGCCCTGCCCCGCCGCCTCCGCCCGGACGATGCGGCTTGCGAGCAGGCCGGCCTGTCCGCCCAGGCAGCGGCGCACGGCCGCTGCCTCCCGGCGCCCCACGTGCTCCGGCAGGTTGCCCAGCCCCACCAGCAGCTCCAAGGCCCGGAGCGGGCCCGGTTCTTCCAGGTGCCCCCCGTGGAGCCCGCGGCAGGGGGCGATCCGGACCCGGACCTCGCCCCCGCCCTCCGGATGCCAGCCCCAGCGGCCGAGCGCGCACTCGACCCGGGCGCCCATGGCGGCCAGGGCCGGCAGGAAGACCTCCGCGAAATAATGGTAGGGCGGGCTGAACGGCACGTGGGTGCCGCCGGTGACCACCACCTCCGACGGCCCCGCCGCGAAGAGAAGCGGCGGCAGGACCGCCGCCAGGAGCAGGGTGCAGGCGCCGGCGGTCCCGATCGCAAACCGGTAGGGGCCGGCTCTGAGCCCTCGCGGCCGGAAGGAAAGCCGGGTGGAATCCACCTCGGCGCCCTCCACGTCGGCCATCCCGATGGCGGCGAGCGCCCGCACCGCCTGGAGGTGCTGGGGCCGCAGCCCCGGCCGGGGGCGGTTGGCCCGGATGCGGCGGATGATCACCTCCCGCCGGCAGAGGACCGCCATGGCGAGAGCGATGCGCAGGATCTGGCCGCCGCCCTCCCCGGAGCTGCCGTCGATCTCCAGCATGCCATCTATTGACAACTTCACAAAAAGTCACCGAAACCGTTTGGTCGTCATTCCGGCGAAGGCCGGACAAAAGCGCTTGCGCGTTGAACGCCCGAAGGGCGGCCCGTAGGGCGAGCGCAGCTATTAATCCTGTACTTTCAGGAACTTGTGCCGACACTAGACCCCGGCCTACGCCGGGGTGACGACCTTTTGCGAATCCGTCAAGATTAACAGCTTACCTTTGCGACTCTGCGTCTTCGCGTTACTGAAACAGCCTTTTTGCAAGGCCGACAAAAATTCCCCCGGCCCTCCCCCAGGCGCCTTCGTTGTTATATTCTAACAGGAAGGGCACCTTCTCCATGAAGCCGGCATTCAAGAAACTGGGAA
>JAJYKH010000209.1 GCA_021788685.1 Deltaproteobacteria bacterium
TGGGCTACGACCTCTATCTCGACCTCCTCCAGCGCACGGTGGAGGACCTGAAGCGCAAGGCGGCCTCCGGCGAGGAGGCGCCCGCAGAGGAAGAGATCGACCCCGAGATCAATCTCACCCTCTCCGCCTACATCCCCGAACGCTACATCGCCGACCCCGACCAGCGGTACGTCGCCTACCGCAAAATCTCCGCCATCGCCGCGCCGGCCGAGCTCGACGACATGCGCGAGGAGCTGCTGGACCGCTACGGGCAGCTGCCGCCCGAAACCGAAAACCTCCTGGCGGTCATGGAGCTCAAGCTGGAGCTGCGGGCCTTGAAGATCGCCAGGCTCGAGCAGGGGGCGTCCACCCTGGTCTTCACCTTCCTCGACAGGACGCCGGTCGCCCCCGAAAAGATCCTCATCCTGATGAAGCGCTCCCGGGACCGGGTGCGCCTCACCCCCGAGGGCAAGCTGGTGGTCCGGGCGGACCTGCCCACCCCGGCCGCGGTGGTCGAGACGGCCAAAAAGATCTTGCAAGCGGTCAGGTAGGGTGATACTAAACGTGGTAATCTCGCAAAAACTTCCGGCGCACGCTGACGCGGACGAGGAAACAGCCATTTAGTGTCCCTCCAGAAAGACCGTTTCCGGATGGATACCAGTTACCCAGCGCATGAAGGGCCGCCGAACGGTTTTTTGCGAGACCACCATCGTGGTGGCGCCGTCAGCCGCCGCCCGGAACCGCGCCGGGCTGGGGGAGCTCGATTCGGCGGCAACCCCACACGCCTCACCCCGCGTACGCGCGCGCCTTGCTCAGACGGTTTGCCGGGCCGTCCTTCACCTCATCAACTCAGCCTGCCTGAGCGGCGGCTGGCAAACCCATCAGGCAGGAGTGGTTATGCCTCACAGATTGCAGCGGATCCTGATCCTGGCAGCGGCGGTGCTCCTGCTGCCGGCCGCCGGGCGGGCGGAAATCGTCGACCGGGTGGTCGCGGTGGTCAACAACGACGTCATCACCCTCCATGATCTGAACGAGGAGGGGGCGGACCTCTTCCGGCGTATCCGGCAGGAGATTCCTCCCGCCGAGCAGGAGGAGGCCCTGCGCCGGGCCCGGCAGGAGCTGCTTTCCAACCTGATTGACAAGCGGCTTCTCGAGCAGCGGGCGGCGGAGCTGAAAATCACCGTGAGCGACGAGGAGGTCAATACCGCCATGGAGCGGATTCTGGCCAGGAACGGCGTCGACCGGAAAAAGTTCCTCCACGACCTGCAAATGGGCGGCACCACGGAGGCGGCGTACCGGAGCCGGCTGCGGACCCAGATCCTCCAGCAGAAGGTAATCGGCCTCGAGGTGCGGTCCCGGATCGTGGTGACCGACCAGAAGGTGAAGGAGTACTACGACAGCCATTTCGGTGGCGAGAAGCAGCAGGATGGCTATCATGTCCTGCAGATGGGGGTCGCCTGGAAGGAAGACGGCGGCTCGCCCACCCGCGAGGAAGCGAGGGCCAAGGCGGAAAAGATCAGGAGCCAGGCCGCGGCCGGCGGCGATTTCCAGGAGCTGGCCAAGGCCTATTCCGATTTGCCCTCGGCGGCGGACGGCGGCGACATCGGCGTTTTCGGGAAGGAGGAGATGGCCCCATACATGCGGGAGGTGGTCGAGAAAATGAAGCCGGGCGAGGTGAGCCCGGTGGTTGAAACCCCGGCCGGGTTCCAGTTCTTCAAGCTGCTCTCGATCAAGCAGGGGGATGTCATCCGGCAGGCCGCGCTTGAGAGCATGAAGGACGAGATCAGGGACAAGGTGTACAAGGAGGAGTCCGAGGCGCAGTTCGACAAGTGGTTGAAAGACCTGCGCGACAAGGCCTATGTCAAAAAGCTTCTCTAACGTAACCGATCACAGGGGCATCGGAGCGTCGAGACGGCCCCTGCCCGATTTCGTAAGCGATCACAGGTGCCGGAGATGCACGAAAGCGGCCTGTGAGGCTGTGATCGGGTACGCGAACAGACCGCTGACAAAGCAGATTCGGTGCCTGTGATCGCTTACTCTCTAACCCCCCGATGGAGGGCCTATGAATGACGTTTCCCGGGAAACGGCGGCGGCTCCCGATGCGGACCGCGCCGAGTCGGTGGGACAGTTCCTGAAACAGGAGCGGCTTCGCCAGAACAAGACCCTGAAGGAGGTCGCCGAAGCCACCTGCATCCACATCAACACCCTGGAAGCCCTCGAAGAGGAGAACCGCGCCAGGCTTCCGGCCGAGGTCTTCGTGCGCGGCTTCATCTCCAACTACGCGCAGTACCTCAAGCTCGATCCCCAAGAGGCCCTGAACCGGTACGGCCGCAAGATGACGACCGAATGGATCAGCCCCGGGGCCGGCTACGTGACCAAGGTGCCATCAAAAACGGAAGACCGGCCCAAGAAATCCGGCGCCCGCCGGGTGATCCTGCTGCTGGGGCTGGCCGCCGCCGCCTTGCTCGGCCTGTGGGTCTACCGTCAATCCCTGCCCCCCTCGGCCGACCGGCTGGCCGAAAAGACACTGGAGAAAGCGCTTTCCTCTGCCGGTAAGCCCGAGGCGGAGCGGATTCCCGGGAGCCCCGGGACCGAGGAGCAGGCAGGGCCGAACGAGGCGGTTCCGCTTCCCGGTGGCGCCCAGACGGCTGTCCCGGCGGCGGAATCTGGCGCCGGACAGGCCGCCGCCCCCGCCCCGGAGCAGACCGCGCCCCCCGTGGCGGCTCCCGAGGCAACGGCCGCCGCCCCGGCGGCAAGAACGGCCCCCGAGTCTGCCGCGTCAGCGCAAAAGCCCGGCCAGCCCAAGCCTCAGGCCACGGGCCCAACCCAAGCGCCGGCCCCGGCCCCGGCCCCGCCCGCGGCCCAGCCTCTTGCTTCGGCCCCGGCTTCCACCGCACCGGCGGCGAAGGCGGCGGCTCCGGCCGCTTCACCCACAAAGGCGGCAGCACCGGCAGCGATTCCGGCCCCGACTCAAGCCCAAAGCCCCGCGCAGACCTCGGCCCGGGCGAAAGTCCAGCCCACGGCCTTGTCCCAAGCTCCTCCGGCTCAGACGCCGACCCCGGCGGCCACGGCTCCGGCCCGCGTCCCGGCTGGCGCAAAACCCGCTGGGCAGGCTCCCGCTACAGCAACCGCGACCTCCACGGCACCAGCAGCCAAGACGGCGGCCGGAAAGGCGGCCGAGGCCCCCGCTCCATCCCCGGCCGGGGATGCAGCCAACACCCTCGAAGCCCGGTTCACCCAGACCACCTGGGTCCGGGTCCGCCTCGACGGCAAGCCGCCGGCCGAGTACCTGTTCCAGCCGGGAGAGCGGCACTCCTGGAAGGCGGACACCATCGACCTCTTCCTGGGGAACGCGGGCGGGGCCGACCTGGTCCTTAACGGCGAGCCCCAGCCGAGCCCCGGCCCCCCGGGAAAGACCGCCCGGCTCACGTTCGGGCCCCCCCCAAGCCATTAAATCATTCCTGATGGCGGCATGCGGCCAGACCCCGGCCGTGGTCATCGGCGTGGCCGACCACGGCGAATCGGACAAGATCGTCACCTGCTACTGCCCCGGCCTGGGCAAGCTGAAGGGGATCGCCAAGGGCGCCAAGCGCAGCCGGAAACGGTTCGTCAACAAGCTGGAGCTTTTTTCGCTCCTCGAGATCCAGTACGCCACCGGCAGCCGCACCTCCCTGGTGCGCATCGACCAGGCGGAGATGCTCACCCCCTTCCCGACCCTGCGCCGCAGCTACGACGCCTACGCCGGGGCGGCCCTGATCTGCGAGCTCCTTCTCAACTGGACCCGGGAAAACGACGGCGACGACGAGCTGTTCGCCCTGGTGGTGTGGGCGCTCACCCAGCTCGACCAGGGGCAGCCGGTGGGCGACACCCTGGTCCTCTTCCAGATCCGGATGCTCGACCTTCTGGGCTACCGGCCCCGGCTCCACGGCTGCCTAGAATGCGGCGGCCTCGCCCCGGCCGGCGCCCCCTACCGGTTCAGCCCGAGCAGGAGCGGCCTGCTCTGCTCACGGTGCGGCTGCCGGCAGACCGGGGCGGTCCCGGACCAGGCCAGCCTGTCGCTCAGCACGGTCATGCTGCTCCTGAAAGCCCAGGACCTCCCCCGCGAGAAGCTCTCACGCCTGCGCTTCTCCCCGGCCGCCGCCCGCGAATCGCTCACCATGCTCCGGCACTACGGCACTTACCTCCTGCAACGGGAGATTTACTCCTGGAACCATTTGGGCTGCCTTGCGGCAGGCTGAAGGCAAAGGCAAAACGGTTCTGCCTCAAGCCTCCAATCAAGCGAAGCGCTCCTCCAACCTGAAGAAGTCGGGTTGAGCTGCCAGCCGGCGGATCAAGCCAGCTTCTTTATCACCCACGCCATATTCCGGCCGAGGTCCCGCATGGTGCGCACGCCCTCTTCGTCCTTGGCGACCTCGCCCGGCTCCCGCCCGATGCCGATGTTCCAGTAGGAGGAGCCGACCACGATCATCTGGCCGATCAGGAAAAAATGGTTGAGGGAGCTGAAGACGTGGCTCGCCCCGGCCCGGCGGACGGCCACCACCCCGGCCCCGGCCTTGCGCTTGAAGAGGTCGCCGTTGGCCCGGGAGACCATGCCGCAGCGCTCGATCATCGCCTTCATGGAGGCGGAGACATCGGCGAAGTAGGTGGGCGAGCCGAGCAGGATGCCATCCGCCTCTTTCATCTTGGCGATGTACTCGTTCACCGCATCGTCCTCCATGGCGCAGCGGCTGTTTTTGCGCTCGAAGCACTTGAAGCAGGCGATGCAGCCCCGGAGCGGCTGCCCGGCCAATTCGACCAGCTCGGTTTCGATGCCCTCGGCCGCGGCCTCGTCGAGGGCCAATTTGAGCAGATGGGCGGTGTTGCCGTTCTTTCTGGCGCTGCCGCTGAAGGCGACGATTTTCATGTTCATTCTCCCTGAAATGTTTGTTTGAAAAAGGGGTTGCCCGGCTCACTCAGGGCAATTCCTCTACTGTGGCCAATCAATGGAAACACTTCAAGAATATTTTCAGCTTCTGGCGCGGCTGGATGCGGAAATCGAGCGGCTGTGCCGCTGGCACGGGCCGCAGCTGAAGTGCCGGGAGGGGTGCAGCTCCTGCTGCACGGAGCTGACCCTGCTCCCCATCGAGGCGGCGAGCCTTCGAAGGGCCTTCGCCGGGCTGCCGGCGGGGGAGCAGGAGATCGTTCGGGGCCAGGCCCGGCTGCCGGGGAGCGGCTGCCCCTTCCTCCACCGGGAGCGCTGCCTCATTTACCCAGCCCGGCCGGTGATCTGCCGCACCCACGGGCTGCCCGTGGCCTACGTGGACCCGGAGCGGGAGGTGATCGAGGTCTCCGCCTGCGACCTCAACTTCCCGCCCGAGCACGAGCTCGAACAAGACGGGCTGCTGTTTCTCGATCCGTTCAACGAGGAGCTGCGGCGGCTCAGCGAGGATTCATGGGTGAAGTCGGGGGAGATGGGGCGCATCGCCATGCGGGAGTGCATCGGCGGCTGATTTGGAAACTGCTTCCTCAGGCCTGCAAGTGGAGGCCCGTCCCGGGTTGGGATTGGGCACCAAGGTAGCGGTACGCGGCGGCAGCCTT
>JAJYKH010000210.1 GCA_021788685.1 Deltaproteobacteria bacterium
CGTTGACCTCGCCTGCGGCGACCTCGCCAGCGAAGAGTTTTGCGAGAGAGCCACAAAAACGACGGCCACCACTGGCGGCGGCTGGGCGGGGGCAGAAATCGCATTGCTTGCGAGCACGGCAGTAGCGTGCACGCTATCCCTGCCCGTTACGATTTGCGTTGGCGTATTCGGTTCTTTGCTTGGTGCGATTGGCGTCAGTTGGTTATGGGATTGATCGCCCGGCATGCTGGCGCTGTTCGCTCCCATAAGCCGGCAGAGGTTGCGAACCGCAACCTTGCCGGCTGTTCCTTTTGCAATAAAGAATAGCACCGCCGGACTTCCGCCTGGCGTGGGGCGGCGGTCGCACCAGGAGCAGGCATTCAGCTATGGGGAGCTGATTTCCAACCTCTACCGGATCGCCCCCTCCAGATTGGCCCCCACCGAGCCGTCCAGAATGGCGCCCCTGAGATTGGCCTTGAAGAAATTGGCGCCGGTGAGATCGGCCCGGCTGAGGTCCGCCCCCTGCAGGTCGGCGCCGCCCAGGTCGGCGCCGGCAAGGTCGGCCGCCACCAGCTTGGCCCCGCGCAGATTGGCCCGGCGGAGATTGGCTTTCCCCAGCCCGGCCGAGGTGAGGTCGGCCCCGGCCAGATTGGCCTCGATCAGGTCGGCCCCGGACAGCTCGACCCGCACCATGGGGCAGCCGGGGCAGTTCTTGGCCATTTCCCGATCGATCACCCGGAGGTCATCCCGGGCGTGAACGTCCTGGGCGGCCGGCACGGCCGCGGGCGGCGAGGCAGCCGTTTCCGCTTCCGCCTGGGCCGGAGCGGCCTCGGTTTTGGCGGCGGGCGCCTCCTGATCCGGCTTTTCGGCGGTCTTGGGGTGGACGGGTTTTCCGCCCCCTGGCTGAGAGGTGGTGCCCTCGGTCACGGAGAAGGTTCCTATCAAGGTGCCGTTGCTGGAGAGCTCGCGGTATTCCTCGCCTACCCGGTATATGGTGTAGCAGCGGTTTTCTCCGTGGTCCCATGTGCCAAAATGGAGGCAAAGCCGGTTATCGCTTGTTGTCCAGCGGCCCTTGTCTTTTTCCTGGAGGTAGTTCACCGCCCGGAAGGAACCGTCCGTGTTCAGCTCGATGTCGGCCTGCTCGCCGTACTGGTCCACGTGGATGGTATTGCCCTTCAGCAGGTCGGTGAGCTGCGCGGTCTTGAGCTGGGAGCCCCCTTCCTTAATCGCCTGCTCCACTCCTTTCCCGGTCCCGGCGCAGCCGGCCAGGAGCACGGCCAAGCCGCCGCTGATGAGCATCGCTGACACTTTTCTTTTTCTCATCCTGTCTTCTCCGTGGGTAGATTCACGACGCCCGCGGGGCCGGACCCGGGGAAGCGCTTTGGCCCCGGTCGCTGCCCGCACACTGAGGGGCGACGTTTCCATGTCGTCGGCACTCTACCACCGCCGGACGGGGTTTCAAACAAAAAGTAAGCTTAAATCCAGGCAGTGACGGATGATTCGCCCTGCAGACCGCCAACGGATCTGATACAGTGGGACTGAGATCTGATTTGGAAGGAGAAGAACATGGAAATTTTGCTCGAGAAGGCAGGAAGGGAGAATACCGAGCGCGCCCTGGCGGCCCTGGCTGCCGGCCTGGAGCGCTACGGCGTCCGGCAGGCGGTGATCGCCTCCACCACCGGCGAGACCGGACTGGCCGCCGCCCGGCTGCTCCGTGACCGGGAGGTCAGCCTGGTGGTGGTGACCCATAATTTCGGGTTTCGGGAGCCTGGTCAGCTCGAAATGAGCGGGGAGGTCCGGGCCGAGCTCGAGGCCATGGGGGTGCGGGTCCACAGCGGCACCATGCCGTTCCGCACCATCGGCACCGCGGTTCGGGAGAAGCTGGCCTACTCCCAGCAGGACCTCATCGCCAACACGCTGCGGCTCTTTGGCCAGGGGATCAAGGTCTGCGTGGAGATCGTCCTCATGGCGGCGGATTCCGGCCTCATCCAACCTGCGGATGTGCTGGCGGTGGCGGGCACCGGCCGCGGGGCGGACACGGTGGCCCTCATCGCCCCCCAGTCCTCGAACAAGCTGTTCGACCTCAGGGTGCGGGATATCCTGGCCAAGCCGCTGGACTGGTAAGCCCGGAAACGGTCTTTTCGCCCGATTGCTGCGTTGCTCAGTCGCCTGGAAATGCTCACGTGCAGGAGGCACGCTTCGCTTTCCAGGCTCCCTCGCGCCTTGCACTCGAACGAAAATCCTCGTTTCCGGATGGGCACAACCTCATCCGTGCCCATCCGGACGGTCTTTTTGCCGGCTAGCCAAATTCGTTGACTCGCTTAGCCGTTCAGCGGTTTGACGAATCAACGATTTGGCGGCTTCTCTCTTCTGCAAGCAGTTCCTCCGGAAGGGCGTAAGAGCTGAGGGCGCCGCCAAAGGGGCAGCGGAAGGCGAGGCCTGCTGCCAGCAGCTGCAGCCCGGCCGCATCCTTGTTGCCGGTGCCGTACCGGGGGTCGCCCATGACCGGGTGCCCGAGCAGCGCCAGGTGGCGGCGGATCTGGTGAAGGCGGCCGGAAGCGAGCCTTACTTCGGCCAGGGTGGTGTCGGTGGCGGAATCGTACCGGGAAACGGTGTATTCGGTGCGCGCCGGCTTGCCGTCCAGGGGGAGAGCGATGACCCCGCCCGGGGCCGGCAGCCGCCCCCGGACCCGGACCCGGTAGAGCTTGTCGATCCTCTTCTCCCGGAAGAGGCGGGAGAGGCGGGCCGCCGCTTCCCGGGTGTGGGCCACCAGCATCAGCCCGGCCGCTTCCCGGTCCAGCCGGTGGACCAGGAAAACCGGACGGCGGGTGTGAAGCTCCGCCTGCCGGAGGAGCGAGCAGTGGTCGCCGTAATCGTTGCCCTGGGCGAGCAGGCCGGGGGGCTTGTACCAGATCGTGTAGTGGCGCTCGTCGGCCAGGCAGCGGGGGAGGGGCGGCTCCCGGACCAGCAGCTCCTCGTCGTAGAAGAGCTCCAGGACGTCCCCCGGGGCCGGGAGGGCGGTGGCCCGGCGGAGGCGCCGCCGCTTGCCACCGTGGCGCAGCCAGACCGCGCCCTTGGTCATGGCATCCTTGATCCGGCCCTTGGGGAGCCCGGCGGCAGCGGCCAGCAGCTCGCAGGCGGTGGCCGGCGGCCCCTGAGCGACGGTGATTGTGCGGGTCAGGCTCATCTCGATGGAAGGGCGGGGGGGAAGAACTTTTCCGGTTGCCACCGGGGCAGGGCATACTTACCATACGGGAAACCGGCCACCCGGCCGGCGCGCGCTTTTGAGACCCCGAGGCCCCCGATGAAGGACTACTACAAGATACTCGATCTGGCGCCGAGCGCCAGCGAAGAACAGATTCGCAAGGCCTACCGGCGGCTGGCCCTCCGCGAGCACCCCGACCGCAACCCGGGGGACCCCGCCGCCGGGGACCGGTTCCGGGAGATCGCCGAGGCCTACGGCGTCCTGATGGACCCAGCAAAGCGGCGCCAGTACGATCAGCTCCGGGCCGGGGGCGGCGCCGGGCCCCGGCCGCAGGCGGGCGGTTTCGGCTATTCCCAGGAAGACATCCTCCGCGACCTGTTCCGCGATCCCCGCTCCAGCCAGGTGTTCCAGGACCTGTTCCGGGAGTTCGAGCGGGCGGGCTTTCGTTTCGACCAGCGCTTCTTCGACCAGGCCTTTTTCGGGACCCGGGGGGGCGTTTTCGGGGGCGTCTTCTACTGGACCCCCTTCGGGAAGGGTTTCCCGGGGCAGGTGCGGCGGCCCGCCCCTTGGGGGGAGATCAAGTCCCCGCCCCGGAAGCATTCCCTGCTCGACAGCTTGAAGAACCTCGGCCGTTGGGCCTTCGATTCGCTCCGGGGACGGCCGCTCGCGTTGCCGGGGGGCCGGAAAGGGGGCCTCGACCTAGGGTATGAGCTCAAGGTGGATCCCGCCCTCGGCCGGCAGGGGGGGTGGGTGCAGATCGAGGTGGCGCGCGGCAGCGAACGGGAGGCCCTCCGGATCCGCGTTCCCCCCCGAACCTCGAGCGGCACCCGCCTTCGGGTCAAGGGCAAGGGGCTGCGGCGAAACGGCGAGGCGGGCGATCTCTATCTCACCATCCGCTTGGTCTGACAAGAAAAAACCCCCGCCATTTCTTATCCGCCCGGTCGCCCGGCGGAAGCTCAGGTGACGTTTCCGTTGACACCGCCGCACCGCCCGTGCTAGACACGGGAGGAGCCTTGCTCCCGAGCGGTTCCCTTTTCGACTTTCCGGCACCTTTATGGCATCCCGACCTGGACCTTCCAAAAGGAAGCGGCGGCCTCCCATCCGTCTCCCGTGGCAAGCTCTGCTCGCCCTCGCGCTCCTCCTGCCCGCCCTCCTGCTGGGCCTCTACGCCCTCCACCTCGACCACCAGGTGCGCCTCCGGTTCGAGGGCAAGCGGTGGGCCCTCCCCGCCCGGGTCTACGCCCGGCCCCTGGAGCTGTACGCCGGTCTGGCCCTCTCCCCGGAGCAGCTGACGAGGGAGCTCAATCTGGCCGGGTACCGCCCGGACCCCGGGCTCGCCGCCCCCGGCAGCTACCAGCGGGCAGGCGGTGCCGTGCGGTTGGTGACCCGCGCCTTCAATTTCGGGGACAGCAAGGAGCCCAGCCGCCGGCTTACCGTCCGGTTCGAGGGGAGCCGGGTCGCCGCGGTGGAAAGCGGGGCCGGCAAGCCCCTGCCCCTGGCCCGGCTCGACCCCGCCCAGATCGGCAGCTTTTATCCCCTGGTCCGCGAGGACCGGGTGCTGGTCAAGCGCGAGGAAATCCCCCCGGATCTGGTCCACGCCCTGCTCGCTGCCGAGGACCGCGACTTTTTTAGCCATCACGGAGTCGATCCCCGGGGAATCCTCCGCGCCCTGTGGGCCGACCTCCGCGCCGGGGCCACCGTCCAGGGCGGCAGCACGCTGACCCAGCAGCTCGTCAAGAACATGTACCTCTCCGACGAGCGGACCCTGTGGCGCAAGCTGAACGAGGCGATCATGGCGGTGCTTCTGGAGCTTCACTACAGCAAGGATGAGATCCTCACCGCCTACGTGAACGAGGTCTTTCTGGGCCAGGACGGCCAGCGGGCCATCCACGGCTTCGGCCTGGCCAGCCAGTTCTATTTCCGGCGCAATCTCCGCGATATCGACCTGCCCCAGGCGGCCCTGCTCGCCGGCCTGGTCAAGGGGCCGAGCGCTTACGATCCCCGCCGCCATCCGGAGCGCAGCCGGGAGCGGCGCAACGCGGTGCTCACCGCCATGGCCGCCTGCGGGTTCATCACCCCGGCCGCGGCGGCGCGCGCCCGGGCCGTCCCCATCGACCGGCACCTCGACGCCACCGGCGGCACCACCCTGTTTCCCGCCTTCGTCGACCTGGTCCGCCGCCAGCTGCGGGCGACCTACCGGGAAGAGGACCTCACCGGCGAGGGGCTCCAGATCTTCACCACCTTCGACCCCCAGGTCCAGTGGCAGCTGGAGGAGGCCATCCGCCAAACCCTGCCGCGGCTGGCGCGCCAGGGGGGGCGCCGGCAGCT